>JAYVVW010000193.1:0-25603 GCA_043786595.1 Sphingomonadales bacterium
ATGCGTTGCCGGATCAAGGCAAAATCGTAAATGAATGCAGGCGTGTCGCCTGCTTGAGCAACGAGCGTTTCGCAATCAAAGCCACCAATCATCAACTGACCGTTCGCATTGACACCAAAGCCCGATGGTATTGCGCCCATCGGTTTCAAAGCGATGCTCCCGATTTGACACGCGTTCGGTCAAGCTTTCCATTTGCATTGCGCGGCAAGTCGTCGCTCCAGATCACACGTGCTGGCAGCATGAAACCTGGCAATTCGCTTTTCAAATAGGCTGCCAATTCGACATCATCGCTGTCGTTCCCCGAAACGACAAGCGTGATGCTTTGGCCTAACCGATCATCTGGGACGCCAAATGCCACAGCCTCACGGACGACGTTGCTGGCAAGCGCGGCGGACTCGATTTCTGTCGGGCTGATCCGATTGCCTGAAACCTTGATCATTTCATCTTCGCGTCCAACGAAAAAATGCAGGCCGTTCTCATCCCTATAGACTGTGTCGCCCGACCACACGGCCATACCGCCATAGACTGACTGCGGCGGAGCCGCTTTAAACCGTTCTCCAGTCCGCACGGGATCGCGCCAATATCCTTTCGCGACGAGCGGTCCGGTATGAACCAACTCACCCGGCTCATTGGCACCTGCGACTGAGCCACCGTTTTTGACGATCAATATCTCAGCAAACGGAATAGCAGTTCCCATTGAGGTCGGATGCCGCTCAACCAACGCGGGATCAAGCCACGTCGAACGAAAAGCCTCAGTAAGGCCGTACATTGGATAAATGTCAGCACGCGGGAATTGCGCTCGCAGCGCTTTGATCACCTGCGGCGAAAGCGCACCACCTGAATTGGTCAATCGCCGCACCTTCTCTGCTGTTTCAGGCGGCCAATCCTTTTCGACTAATTGGTTCCAGAGCGGCGGCACCCCGGCAATCGTAGTGATGCCATGCCGTTCAACCGCGCGAATGACAGCCTTTGGGACAAGATAATCGAGTGGAAATGCGCTCGCACCAGCAGCCCAAGTCGATAACAGTTGGTTTTGGCCGTAGTCAAAGCTGAGCGGCAAGAGACAGAGTACATTGTCGCGGCGCGATATTTTCAGATAATGTGCCACACTCACCGCGCCAAGCCAGAGATTGGCGTGGCTTAGCATCACCCCCTTGGGTTTTCCGGTCGATCCCGATGTATATAGAATCGCGGCGAGGTCATCCGGATTTTGATCCGAAAGCGGCAACGGGTCGTGGTCAAGCGATCGACTGAAAAGTTCAGCTTCGATCAACACGCTGCAATCTGCTGGAATATCATCAGGTTCGAGCAACTCTGCGCGCGCCTGAGCCGTAACAAATAGTGTCGCGCCGCTGTCATTCAGGATGTGCCTGACCTGAGCCCGCTTTAATAGCGGATTGATCGGCACGTAGATGAGGCCAGCACGCGCTGCTGCGAGTGGCAAAACACATGCCGATAGTGTTTTAGGCAGCCAAGATGCAACGCGGTCGCCATTTTTGCACCCGACGGCAATCAACAATGCAGCGTAGCGCCCCACGATTTGATCGAGCGCGGCATAATCAAGCACTTGATCATGGCTTGTTAACGCCACATCGTTAGTAAATCCAAAACTAACCAGATGATCGAGCGGGCGCGGGATGGGATCAATGTCAGGCAAGTCAGGTCTTTCATCACATAGGGGCAAAGGCGCGTTAGCATGACATGGGTTAAGGGTGAATTGCTAACCGATCTCAATGCGCTCGGACTTGATCCGAATCGTAGGCTTGGCCGCGAAAATCAGTCCGATCTGTTTGCCCGCCTCGATTGGTTCCACCGCGTGTGGCGGCACTTTCCAAGCAAAGCGGCCAGTCCCATCATCATGCGCGCTTGGTCAGAGCGTTGCTCAGTCTGGCTTTTTCTTGCGAGGCTTGACGCCGATCGATTTGTTTCGCTTTCGAACTGGTACAGCTTTTCATTCGGCCCAGTCTTCGGCGGAAAACCAGGCGACGAGAAAAAACTGGCACTGATGACTGCCGTCGCACGCCGTTTAAGGTCTCGCCGGTGGCAGGCTGGCGAGATTACGATGAGCCCCGTTGCAGCAGAAAATGGTGTTGCCGCGCTGCTGGTAAAGGCATTCCGTAAATCGGGCTGGGTCGTCTTTATCGATCAGGCTTCAACAAGTTGGACAACTAACGTGGCAAACACCACGTTCGAGCAGTATTGGAATGCGCGCCCGGGAAATCTCCGCACCACATTCAAACGCAAGCACAGCAAGGCGAATTTTGAAACACAGATATTCACTGCGTTCAATGCCGATGCGTGGGCTGAATACGAAGCAGTGTATGATGACAGCTGGAAACCGAAAGAAGGTTCGCCAGATTTCGTGCGCGATGCAGCCGAGCAAGATGGTGAATGCGGGTTGTTGCGGCTCGGCATATGCCGCGTGGACGGCGTTGCGATTGCTGCGCAATATTGGACGGTCGACGCGAGAACTGCTTACATCCATAAGCTGGCTTACCGCGAAGGTGCCAAAGATTTATCGCCAGGCACGATATTGAGCCACGCAATGTTCAGGCATGTCATTGATGTTGATCATGTCGATTGCATTGACTTCGGAACGGGTAATGATGCCTATAAATCTGACTGGATGGATCATTGCGCGCCGCTCATGCGCATCCGCGCGTTTAATCCCAGTCGGCTCACTGGCCTGAGCGGCGCTAGCAGAACGCTGCTATCCACACTTGCCGCGCGTATTAGCGGGCGGTAACGGGATCGTGAATGTATTAGGGGGAGCATCCCGTGCGCGTTGCAAACGAAGAAGTCGAAGGCAAATTGCGGAGCATTTTGCGTGACGTACTAGGCATAAGCGCCGAACGCGCCGCCGCTTTGACGCCCGATAGCGGGCTGTTCGGTGTGCTGCCTGAACTCGATTCGATGGCGGTTGCCAACCTCCTGACCGAAATCGAAGACCGTATCGGCATTACAGTCGAAGATGACGAAATCGATGGCGAAATGCTTGAAAGTTTTGGCAGTCTGACCGAATTCGTAAGCGGAAAACTTTGCCGTTGAGCGGGGTCTATGAATGGACTGGAGGGTCTGAACAATGGTTGCACTACGGTAGTGGGCACCAAATTCAGATCGTCATCATCGAACCGCTGTTTGAAGAAAAAAACCGATGTCGACGGATGATCAACGACATCATGCGCGCGCTTGATCGCAGTGCGATCGGCTCAATCATGCCCGATTTACCCGGAACGGGTGAAAGCCTGACCGATATCGCAGACGTCGAATTTGCCGATTGGCAGGCCGCAATTGAAGCTGCCACCAACGCGTGCGACGCAATCGCAATTGCCTCGTTTCGCGGCGGCGCACTGCTCGATTCATTTGGAAACTTGCCCGTGTGGCGTCTGGCACCTGAAACAGGCGCGCGGATTATTCGCGATTTGCGTCGTACGCAGCGCGCAGGCGCATCCGGCGACGATGGATCATTGGCAGGTCACAAATTGTCGCCGAACATGGCGACAGCGATTGAACGCGCAAATTTTTCGGAAGGAAGCGGCGTTAGAACAGTCCGACTAACCTCTGACATATTGCCAGGCGATTGCCACATTGAAGGCACACCGCTTTGGCGTCGCGCTGAACCGGGAGACGATCTTGCGATGGCTGACGCGATTGCCGCTGACTTGATCGATTGGGTACAGCTATGCGCGAACCACTGAGCTTTGATTGCAACGGGGAAAACCTGTCTGCCACGTACGACAGCGGAGACCGTCAGATCGGCCTATTGATACTCTCGGGCGGTAATGAAATTAAAATCGGTGCGCACTGCGGCATGGCGAAATTGGCGCGTGACGTGTCTGCAATCGGATATCCGGTATTTCGTTTCGACCGCCGCGGAATCGGCGACAGCGAGGGTGAGAATTGCGGCTTCACGTCAAGCGCGCCTGATCTGACATGTGCGATCGCTGCGTATCGCAAGCATAGCCCTAACCTGGAAAAGATCGTTGCGTTTGGAAATTGCGATGCGGCGACTGCACTAATTATCCACGATGTGTCCGGGATCGACTATTTTGTATTGGCCAATCCGTGGGTTTTCCAAACAGCTTCGGACGAACCCGCAGCCGCAGCGATCAAGGCGCATTACATTGAGCGCCTGCGAGATCCAGCAACTTGGACGCGGATGCTGCGCGGGGGGGTGGATCTCCGTAAGCTTGCCCGCGGCTTACTGAAGATTGCCAAGCAATCACCGGTACAGCCGCTCGCTGAGTCAGTGTCAAACATGCTGGTGAGATGGACAAAACCAACAACCATTTTGCTCGCCTCGCATGATGCGACGGCGCTGGCATTTTTGGGAGAATGGAAGTCGCCTCTATTTCAAACTGCGCGCAAAAACGTCAATATTGAGACGGTCACAATTGAAAGCGCTTCGCACAGCTTTGCCAGCGATACTGACTACGCCGCATTGCGCGACCTAATCCTTGCCAAACTCAATAGCTTGAAATGAAGTTTTCAAGACCTAAGAATTTTTCTGCATCAAGCGCGGCCATACACCCCATCCCCGCTGCGGTAACAGCTTGGCGATAGATTTTGTCGGTCACGTCGCCCGCCGCAAAGACCCCCGGAACCGCCGTTTTGGAGCTACCCTTTTCGACGAGAAGATAGCCATCGTCCATCGCAAGTTTGCCCGTGAATAACTCGGTTGCTGGTTTATGGCCGATCGCGACAAATGCGCCGTCTACCGCAATCGTCGACAATGCGCCGGTCACCGTGTCTTTGAGTTCCAAACCGACCAGCCCCTCAGGGTCGCCGCCGCCTACAAAGCGCTCGACACCCTTGTTCCACAAAATTTTGATAGACGGATGCGCGAACAGGCGGTCTTGCAATATCTTCTCGGCGCGAAGCACGTCGCGGCGGTGAATCAGCGTTACACTCTGGCTGTGATTTGTCATGTAAAGCGCTTCTTCGACAGCAGTATTACCGCCACCAATGACCGCAACCGCCTTGCCGCGGTAAAAGAAACCATCACACGTTGCACAAGCTGAGACACCTTTGCCTTGCATGGCCGTCTCGCTGTCGAGCCCTAACCATTTGGCTTGAGCGCCCGTAGCAATCACGAGCGTTTCAGCAAGATACACATCGCCGCCGTCGCCGGTTAATCGAAACGGACGCTGCGAAACGTCAACATCAACGATGATGTCATAGACCATGGTGGTGCCGACGTGCTCCGCCTGTGCGGTCATCTCCTCCATCAACCACGGCCCTTGGATAACATCACGAAATCCCGGATAATTTTCGACGTCAGTGGTAATCGTCAACTGCCCGCCGGGTTGCAAACCTTGCACGACGATTGGTTTGAGGCCCGCGCGCGCCGCGTAAATTGCGGCCGATAGGCCTGCTGGCCCCGACCCGAGGATCAACATTCGTGTGTTTATGATATTGCTCATACCGGCCTATCGCGGGAAAACTATGGTAGCGGAGGAGGGACTTGAACCCCCGACACGCGGATTATGATTCCGCTGCTCTAACCAGCTGAGCTACTCCGCCCCAAATGGGAACCGCGCCTATAGTCAGCACGTGCACAAGGGTCAACCGGCGATCAGTGGAGGAGGATGTTTCATGGGCACTCCCCCGCCGAAACGATATGCAGCAATTGGTTGCCATGATCCGCCATCATACCACCACGCCGCCAATCCGGCGATGTCGATCGGTCGTTCGCGAAACTCAAGTATCAAACGCGCCAACAGCGCTTTCGCAATATCGGGTTTTGTTTTGTTCTGGATTGTCACATGCGGACGCCAACCGGCCCGATCTTGCGGCGTCAAAAGCGGGCCAAATGCCTCGGCAATATCATTTCTGATTGCGTTCAATTCATCGCTGCGAATGTGATAGGCGACGCCGTAACCAAGCGACATGAGCCGATTGAGAAAAGCCGCTGGTGGCGGCGATTGCGTGGCAGCCCTCAGCCGCGAGCACAATTCGTCGACACATGAAGGCGGCAAATGATGAAACATGGTGAGATGCGCGCGCAGTTGGTTTCGATCAGGTGGAAAGTAAAGTTGCCGCTGTCGATCAAGCCAAGCAAAATCATCATTTCCAAACAAGGCCGAAACGATGATGGGCCGCGCTTGAATAACCGCGCTCAAATTTCGACCTGGCTACCCAACTCAACCACACGATTGGTCGGTAAACGAAAGAACTCCATCGCACTTTCGGCGTTGCGCAACATCCAGGAAAACAGATGTTCGCGCCAGATCGCCATACCCGGCCTCGACGACGGCAAGAGCGTCTGGCGAGCAAGGAAAAAACTTGTATCCATCATCCGGAACGCGGCACCACAGTTGGTCACTTGATTGAGAGCCGCAGGCACATCGGGTTCTTCCATAAAACCGTATCTCAGGACAAGTCGGTGGAAGCCTTGCCCCAGATCGTCCATCCGGCAACGTTTGTCGCTTTCCACAAATGGCATGTCAGCAATTTTGACCGTGAGCAGAATGATACGCTCATGCAAAACGCGATTGTGTTTGAGATTGTGCAGCAGCGCATGCGGTACGCCGTCAGCAGTTGAAGTCATGAATACTGCGGTGCCCGCCACGCGCGTCGCCGATGATACCGCTGAGCCGATGAACACCTTGATCGGCATTGCGGCTTCGGCCATCCGCGCAATCATAAGTTGGCGTCCCCGCGCCCAAGTTGTGAGCAGGGTAAAGATCACGAACCCAATGACAAGCGGGAACCAGCCCCCACTGGGAACCTTCGTCAAGTTTGAAGCGAGGTACGCCGCGTCGACTGCGAAAAACACAGCGAGCAGCGAAATCGAAAGTACGCGGTTCCAATTCCACAGGTTGAAAAGCACCACTGACAGCAAGCATGTGTCGATGAACATCGCGCCAGTCACTGCGATACCATAGGCAGCGCCGAGGTTACTCGAAGTCTGGAAGGTCATGACGAGGATCAGGACCATGAGCATCAATGCCCAGTTGATGAACGGAATGTATATCTGGCCCGCCGCGCTTTCGCTCGTATGCTGGATGCGCATCCGCGGGATGAAACCAAGCTGGATCGCTTGCTGCGTCAGTGAAAATGCACCTGAAATTACCGCTTGGCTGGCGATTATCGAAGCGAGGATCGCTAAAATTACCAATGGCAGCCGAATTGCCTCCGGAGCCAAAAGGAAGAACGGGTTCTCGATTGCAGCTGGGTTACCGATAATCATTGCCCCCTGCCCCAGATAATTGAGCATCAGCCCCGGCATGACGAAATAAAGCCATGAAATGCGGATCGGATTTCGGCCAAAATGCCCCATATCTGCGTAAAGCGCCTCGGCGCCAGTAATCGCCAGCACCACCGATCCGAGTGCGAGGAACGCCTTGCCTCCGTCAGTCAGGAAAAAATTGACCGCATACCAAGGATTAAGCGCCCAAAGAATGTCGGGATGTGCAAATATCTGGATTGACCCCAAAACAGCGATCACCACAAAATAGATGATCATGATCGGACCAAAGAAGGCACCCACGGTAGCAGTGCCGCGCGATTGAATCGCGAACAAACCGACAAGGATGCCGATCGAGAGCGGCACGACGAACGGTCCAAAAAACGGGCTGACGACTTTGAGTCCTTCAGACGCAGAAAGCACCGACATGGCTGGTGTGATCATACTGTCACCGTAAAACAAAGCAGTCGCAAAAACACCGAGCAATATGATCGATGCCGACCAGCGCTTGCCTTCCGTTTTCCGGTTGATCAGCGCGAGCAAAGCAAGACTGCCACCCTCGCCTTTGTTATCAGCGCGCATGATAATGGACACATATTTGATCGTGACCACGATCATCATAGACCAGAAAATCAGGCTCAAGACGCCGTATATATGAAGTGGATCGACTGCGAGCTTGTGGTGACCGTTAAATGTTTCGCGAAAGGCGTAGATCGGACTCGTGCCAATATCACCGAAGACGATACCAATTGACCCGACGACAAGCTTGGAAATCGAGCCCGAGTGGCCATGATGGCTTTCTTCGTGCGGGTCTTCCGACGATGAAATCGTGTCGTTCAAAGATCGATCGATTCAAATACTAAAACGCCCGCCATCAAACGATTGCCCTGTCCGCCCTGAGTTCGCGCGGCACTAGCATAGCCCCCACTGGCCTGCAATCGCTTCTCACTTTGCCAAATCATTCGGTTTTCCCGGCGCCGAAGTTTGCGGCGACTGGCCTATTTCGGAGAGGCGCGCCTCAAGATCAGCACGCCAAGGCGCACCTTCGGGCGCACGTGACAGCAACCCGCGCCAAATCTCGCCAGCTTCATCGAGTTTGCCCGCTTGAGCGAGCCCTAACCCAAGAAAAAAGGGCGGCCCTGGATGATTGGGCGAAAGCGCAGCCGCGCGTTCAAAGGCGAACTGTGCAGCGATCGACATTTGACCGTTGCCATGAACCACAAGCGCGTTGCCAAGCCCAACCCAAAGGTCGGCGTTTTGCGGGTTCTTGGCGAGACCCGATTTGATTGCGGTCACAGCAACGGCGCTATGTCCCGACCGGATATAAGCATCAGCGTAGGACAATATTTCGGCATCACTGCCAAAACCGCCGGAACGGATTTTGGCAATTGCCTCCCCCGCGATTGCGGGCAGCGGTGCCGCGTTGGCCGCCACAACGGGGCTACCCGGCTGCGAAGGATTGCCCTGCCAAGCATAACCGGCGAAAGCGATAAGCAAAGCTGCAAATGTCGATTCAAGTGCTGTGCGCGATAGCTTACCGAATCGCCATAAACAGACACCGGCGAGCAAGATCGTCACAACCAACATGACCCAGATCATCGCTTTCGCCCCATCTTGAAACGCCCTAATAGGAATGTCAGGCCAAGCAGGAACATCGCAGCCGGGATCACCCAGATCGGGCTGGTTATCGCGTTAGACGGTGGATCATACGATACCCAATTGCCATATCGTTCGACAAGCCATGCGCGTATCTTGGCAGGTGGCTCGCCTTCGGAGATGCGTTGCCGGATCAATGCGCGCATGTCTGAGGCCATATCGGCGTTCGAATCGGCAACCGACTGCCCCTGACACACAAGGCAGCGGATCGACTCCATCAGCGACTTCGCTTGCCGCTCTTTTGCAGGGTCGCTCAGTTGAACATTGGCCATGGTGGCATCTGGCAAGAGCGAATCAGCCGCCGCAGGGTTTGCCAGCAGCAAAGATAAGAATAGGCCGCACTTTAGCCTCACTGCGCGTTACGAAGCGCCGTGAGGACCTCGCCGACATTGCCCGCATTGATATCGCCAGCAAGTTGATAGCGAACGATACCCTTCCCATCGACAACAAAAGTTTCTGGAACACCCGCTGATCCAAAACTGATTTGCACTTTGCTTTCGGTATCGGCACCGATGCGCTGATATGGATTTCCATTGCGTGCTAAGAACCGTTTCAGATCCTGTGGACGGTCACGAATGGCAATCCCATGAATTTCAACGCCCTGCTGTTCCAGGCGCTCAAGCATTGCCGACTCTGTGGCGCACGGAATGCACCAGCTTGCAAAGAAATTGACCAGTTTGGGCTTTCCATCGCTCAAATTTGCGCTGCCGACGCCCGGCAATGTCTCAATCGCCGGCAACAACGAAAATTGCGGCACAACCTTGCCAATCATCGTCGATTTCACAAGCCTGTCAGCGGGATGCATCAATCCTTGCGCGACAACGGCGAAAAACAACATAAAAAGTCCAAGTGGAGCCCAGAGCCACAGCCTATTCATGACGCATTTTTCCTTGCCCGAACGCCCATCTCACGCGTTGCGCGGCCAATCAATGACAGAAATCCGCCAAACGCAACCAATATTCCACCAAACCAGATGAGTGTCACATAAGGTTTCCACCACATGCGCAGTTGCCAGCGACCATCGGGGTTCATATCCCCCAGCACCAGATAGAGTTGCCCATCGAGCATTGTGCCAATCGCAGCTTCATTGGTCGGCGTCGGTGGATTGAAAAACATCCGCGATTGTGGTTTCAATATGAACGGTTCTCCGTCGCCGCGCCGTGCCTCAAGCGTTGCTTCCAATGCCGTCCAGTTCGGACCCGCAACTGGGGAAATGCTCGCAAGCTTGACATTGAACGGACCCACCGTGTTGCTTTCGCCAACGTTCGCCGCGACGAGTCGTTCCTTGATAAAACCATTCTCGCTCGCCATCCCGGCGAGGGACATTGCAATGCCGAAATGTGCAATGACCATCCCGTAGGTAAAAAGCGGCGTTCTCCGCAAATTGCGTTTCCACAGCGGCGCAAAGCTGCCGACACCGACAGTGATTGAGAGTAGAATACCCATAAATGGCAAGATACCAACATCTGGCGCCCAGACGACCAGTCCCAAGAATACGACTGCGCCGATCAAAATGGGCAATGCCACACGCGACAGCACCGCGCGCAGTTCATCACGTCGCCACCGCATGACCGGGCCGAAGATCATGACGATCACCAGAAGAAGCGCGGGATAGCCTGCCGCCTTGTTGAAATAGGGCGCACCAATCGATATTTTTTGCCCCATCGCTTCGGTAAAAAGCGGGTAAAGCGTTCCAACCATCACAACCGATAAGATAACTGACAAAAGCAAATTATTGACGACCAGCGCCCCTTCCCGGCTTACCAGTTCGAATTGGCTGCCTTCGCGAACGGTGCTTACGCGCAGTGCAAATAATGTCATGGCACCGCCGATGTAGAGCGCGAGCAGAGCGAGGAGAAAGCCCCCGCGGGTCGGATCAACGGCAAAGCTGTGAACACTCGTCAATATTCCGGAACGGACAAGAAATGTGCCGACCATCGACATCGAAAACGCGACCACGGCCAACATGACCGTCCATGCGCGCAGCCCGTCGCGCGTGGCGAGCACGGACACCGAATGGAGCAATGCTGTCGTTGCAAGCCAAGGCATCAATGACGCATTTTCAACCGGATCCCAAAACCACCAGCCGCCCCAGCCAAGCTCGTAATATGCCCAATAGCTTCCCGCTGTGATCCCCAAGGTCAGAAATATCCACGCGCCCAATACCCACGGTCGCATCGCGCGTGCAAAAGCGGGGCCAACATCGCGCATAACCAGCGCGCCAACCGCAAACGAAAAAGCGACCGACACTCCGACATAGCCAAAATAGAGCGTTGGCGGATGAAAGGCGAGTCCGGGGTCTTGCAGCAGCGGATTGAGCCCCTGCCCGTCAACTGGCACCGGGAACAGCCGTTCAAACGGGTTTGATGACAAAATTAGAAACGCATAAAACCCCAACCCGATTGCCGCTTGCGCGCCAAGCGTTGCTACATGCGTTTTGAACGATAGCGCGCGTTCCAACAAAGCAATCAAGCCGCCAGCGACCGCCAAGACGGCGACCCACAGCAGCATCGAGCCTTCATGATTACCCCAAGTGCCTGCAAATTTATAAAGGAGTGGCTTTGCCGAATGGCTGTTGGTCGCCACCAGTTTGACCGACATGTCAGATTGGATAAATACTATAATCAGGCACAGGAATGCCAACCCGACAAACAGGCCCTGCGCAACCGCGATCGGCCGGACGGCCATCATCAGATCCTGCTTGTCACGCCGGATGCCGACAATTGCAAAGATGAGTTGAAGCGCGGCCAAAGCCGCAGCCATCCAGAGTCCGGCAAGACCGATTTCAGAAATCATCGCCCGATTGCTTTCAACGCAACGATTCCGTTTTATGCTGATCGCCAGCTATTTTGGGCGGCATGTAATTTTCATCATGTTTGGCGAGGATCATCGTCGCAACAAACACGCCTTGCCCGTTCATCGCGCCTTCGGCAACGACACCGCTATTTTCCTTAAACAAATCAGGCGTGATCCCACGGAAGAAAACGGGCGTGCGGTACGCACCATCGGCGACGATGAAGCCGACCGAAATACCGTCGGGTTTTCGCGCAATCGATTTATCGGCAACCATTCCGCCGAGCCGGAACGTCTCACCAACAGGCGGCGGAGCCTTGGCTATGTCTGCGGGCGATCTGAAATACGCGGCCTGATCCTTGGCCGCCGACATCGCCAACATCGCCGATCCCAAGACAGCGACGAGCGCCAGCACTGCTAAAACCAGTCGTTGGTGCTTGGCTTTCACGGTTCGCCCCGCATCCCGCGGACAGCCGTCTCGGCGCGTCTCATCGCTACGAAGCTAATAATCAGTACCGACAGGAATATGACACCAGTCACGGCATATGCCGCGATAATGAAAGGCCAGTGGTTCATTCTGAAACCATCCGCTTCATCCGTGCCTCTAACTTCGCATTCGCGATGATCGCGCGCATCCGCATCAAAACAATTGCCGCGAATAACAGCGAAAAACCGCTCATTGTAAAATATAGTGGCCATATAATCTCCGGAGAAATTTTTGAACCCGATAGCGTGATTGACCGCCCCTGATGCAATGTGTTCCACCATTCAACCGAGCCTTTGATGATTGGTATATTGATCGCTCCCACAACCCCGAAAATCGCCGCTGCACGGCTCACGCTTGTTTTTTCGTCACCAGCAGCGGCAAGCGCAATGTAGCCGATGTAGAGAAACAGTAACACCAGAACCGATGTCATGCGGCCATCCCATTGCCAATAGGTGCCCCAAGTCGGTCGTCCCCATAGCGATCCTGTCGCAAGACATATCGCCGTGAATGCCGATCCGGGCACTGCGCACGCGCGCGCGGCGACACCCGCCAGCGGATGCCGCCACACCAACTGCACAATACTGGCGACGGCAATTCCGCTCCACCCGATCGTGCTCAACATGGCGGCTGGCACATGAACATACATGATTCGCACGCTTTCGCCCTGAAGAAAATCGGGCGGCGTAACGAAAAGTCCGGCAAATACGCCCACACCCAGCAGAAAAAGGCCGCCAATTCCGAACAAAATTGTAAGCGGTCGCGCCAGCTTCAAGAATTTGGCAGGATTGGCAAAGCGGTGCATCGGCTTGGCCTTTAACCATAGATTAGGTGAGCGGGAAGTACCTATTCACCGGCCAATCAAACGCTGTGCAATCCGGTCAGCCACCGCCGCTGAATTCAATCCCGACGATTTGCTTTCTTGCCATATCTGGTTGAGCCGCGGTGCGATCCCGGCGATCCGTTTTTCAACCTCGTTTGCGTCACCAAGTTTCATATATTGTACGCCAACATTGATGATGCCGCCGGCATTTATCACATAGTCGGGGGCATATAAAATTCCGCGAGCCATTAGCGCGTCGCCGTCAATCGCGCTCGCCAATTGGTTGTTGGCACCACCCGCAACGGCAGCGACCTTCAATCGCGCGATACTGTGTGCGTCGAAAATCGCACCCAGCGCGCAGGGGCTGAACACGTCGGCATCAATCTCCATTATGTCTTCGGGGGAAGCGATTGCTGCCCCGAGTTCGTGCGCGCAGACTTCCGCCGCTTGGCTCGAAGCGTCAGCGATAGTGAGCCGCGCTCCGTCGCGCGCAAGCAGTCTCGCAAGTCCCCCGCCAACACTACCAACGCCTTGGATCGCGACGTGGACTCCGCGCGCATCGTCTCTACCGAGCGCATGTTTGATTGCCGCAATTACGCCATTGTACACGCCAAGCGCCGTCGATGGACCGGGATCGCCGCCCGCTTCGCCAGGCGCTGCGGGCAGACCGCAAACATAAGGCGTGCGGCTCGAAATGGTGATCATGTCGGCCTCGCTCATACCAACGTCCTGTGCCGTAACATAGCGCCCCGCCAGGCTGTCGACCGCGCCAGCAAAAGCAGTGATGAGAGCTTGATCTTTACTGCCAGTTGCATCGGAAAGAATGACGGCCTTGCCGCCGCCCATTGGCAAACCTGCCATCGCATTCTTGTAGCTCATTCCGCGCGACAGCCGCAGCGAGTCGGTGACCGCTGCCATCCGGTCGGCATAATGCCAAAATCGTGTGCCACCCGCCGCTGGCCCAAGTGCGGTCGAATGAACCGCAATGACCGCTGTTAGCCCCGACGATGCATCACGAAAAAGGTGCACGCCCTCATGATCGTCAAAATCGGGCAAATCCCAAGGGGTGATCATGCTTTTATCCAATGCGTTCCAATATTTCGAAATCGCGCAATAATATTTCGTTGGTGGTTTGTCAGCCTATTCCAGTAATTTCAATGAAACTTTTTGAGCGCGGCATTGACAATGGTCCAAAACGGGCATAAATTAAGCATATGAATGAATTTCCTAATCGTATTCGCGCTCACCGCAAAGCGAAACACCTGACATTGGAGCAGCTCTCGCAAAAACTCGATTTCTCGCTTCAGCAACTTGCTGATATGGAGCGTGGGACGCGTTCGTTGCACTATGTACGCATGGTGCAGATCGCTAACGCACTAGAATTGTCGGTCGCCGATCTGTTGCACGATCGTGATGTGCCAGATCGATTGCGCGACGACCGTGAACGAAGACTGGTTGAACTTTTTCGTCTGGGGGATGTACGTCAGCGCGAACAGTTGGCTCGCATAGCAGAAATTATTTTGAGCTGAACTCAAAATGGGGCGAATGACGGGGATTGAACCCGCAACCTCCGGTACCACAAACCGGCGCTCTAACCAATTGAGCTACATCCGCCATACACATACGGCATCAGCGGGTCTCTAGTGAATTGCGCCCCAAAGCGTCAAGCGGCTTTCTATCGCCAATGTTTTATCTTACCGACAGTCCTGGTCGACGCGAATAATCTATATCGGATTTTTTGTAGAGTGGAGCCTCAACCGTCGGACTGACTTGACGCGTCAATTTTGGATCGACCGGCCGATCAAAAGAAATGCCGGTACGGTTTTCAGTGGACCAAGCGATGTGTCCTCCAATCGAGCCGAGGCCCTTTATTTCTGCTTGAACCTTGGTTCCGGTTTTTTGCGGACCGGGAAGATCGACCATCATGCCACCCGAAGATATGTTGCGAACGCGAACACTGATTCGCGTGCTGTCACCGTCAACGACCAATACCGCGCCCAAGAAAATGCTTTCACGCGACTTATCGCGGTTTTGTGCAATGTTTTCTGCAACAGAATTGGGCGCTTCGATATCCATGGCCATATGCTACTCAAAATTTGTTTTGAAAAAGTAAACGGAGATGCCTATTCATCGCGGGAAATCTTTTCCTGCCGCTCATGACGCTCTTGCGCTTCAATCGTCATGGTGGCAATTGGCCTTGCCTCAAGCCGACCAAGTGAGATTGGTTCACCGGTCACTTCGCAATAGCCATATTCGCCCTCATCGATACGTCTGATTGCAGCTTCGATTTTGGCAATCAGCTTTCGCTGCCTGTCGCGCGTGCGCAGCTCAAGCGACCAATCGGTTTCGGTTGAAGCGCGGTCGGTCACATCGGGTTCGCGCAGCGACTCTGACTGAAGCGAATTGAGCGTTCCCTGCGATTCGCGGAGGATTGTTTCTTTCCAAGCGTTCAGCTTTAGCCTGAAATACTCGAGTTGCTGGCCATTCATAAACGGCTCTGAATCGGTGGGGCGATACCCATTGTGCTCCGCCCCGATGTCGGGCGCACTAGCCAAGGACGACACATCGTCGTGCCGATTATTTACAGTCGTTGCCATATTCCAATCCCCTACCGAACGCGGACGCAACAAATTTTCGCCGATCAAGGGATCCAATTAAATTCCCGAGTTCAACCTTTTGCGGGCCTATAACCACGTCAAATTCAACGCACAAGCAGCGTATCGAGCAGATTGATGCAATTGCTCCAACTATCTTTCAATTTGCGGCGCAGATTGGAGGCAACCGTTCGGCGTTCGTTAATCCTCAGAGTGCAAACAAGCTCTAAATGAGACATTAACCATAACGATTCGTGGGATGTTGTGGTAAACGGGGTACGTACTGATTGAATCAAGGTTAATCGACTTGCAGGAGGTGCCAGCTTTTTGCAAATGTAACGGTGTAGGAATGTCACGGAGCGTTTTAAACGCCCCCATGATTTTTTGAACTTTGAGTGATTGAGTCGCGTAAAAAACAGGGAATGAAATATGTCGGTTCGGATGGCACTTGCTAAACTTTGCGCTTGCGCATGCGGCGGCGCAATAATCGGCGGCGGGGCAATGCAAGCAACGCACGCACCCGCACGGTCGCATTATGTAGCAAAAGGCCATGCGAAAAAAGTCGTTCGTAAACGTCTCGTCTATCGCGCTTCGGGCAAACGCGTTGCGAAACGTATTCGGCGGACCGTGACGACAACGACAACCAAGCTCGCCTGCCCGCCTGGATCGGTGCAAGTTTCGAGCAGAGGTGGCGCGCCGTATCAGCTGGCCTGTGCTGAACAGCACGTCAGCGTCGTAAATCGCCCGCAGTTTGAACGCGGCGAAGGATTTCGCAGCAGCGGTGGAAGCGTTATTCCTGTCGTAGTGGGCGGATCGGGCGGTTTTGGTGGTGGCTTTGGCGGCGGTTTCATCGGCGGGTTTTTTGGCGGCGGCGGTTCGGGCGGCGGCAGCATTGTCGTATCATCAACGTCAAGCGGTGGCTCGACTTCGGGTGGAAGTTCAAGCACGTCAGGTGGCTCAACTTCAAGCGGTGGATTAATTTCATCAGGCGGATCAGGTGGATCGGGCGGATCAGGCGGATCAAGTTCATCGACGGGCGGCTTGAGCAGTACGTCCGGCGGTTCTTCAACATCGACGTCATCGGGCGGATCGAGCGGTAACATCAGTTCAGGCGGATCGGGCGGTTCTGGCGGATCGGGCGGGTCAGGCGGTTCGAGCGGCAACATCAGTTCAGGCGGATCGGGCGGTTCGAGCGGGAGCATCAGTTCGGGCGGATCGGGCGGTTCGAGCGGAAACGTAAGCTCAGGCGGGTCTGGCGGATCGGGCGGTTCAAGCGGAAACGTAAGCTCAGGTGGATCGAGCACGTCGACAGGCGGCGTGAGTAGCACGTCGTCGTCATCGACAGGTGGTGTAAGCAGCACATCCGGCGGCGTTAGCAGCACGTCATCGACGGGTGGGTCTTCAACATCCACGGGCGGGTCATCCACGGGCGGTTCATCCACAGGTGGCTCATCGACTGGTGGGTCTTCAACATCCACGGGCGGCTCGTCAACGGGTGGATCATCCACGGGTGGGTCATCCACGTCGACGGGCGGTTCATCGACCGGAGGCTCGTCCACATCAACCGGTGGCTCTTCAACGTCTACGGGCGGATCGTCGACATCAACGGGCGGTTCGAGTACAAGCTCCTCGACCGGCGGTTCAAGCAGCAGCACGTCGTCGGGAAGCGTAAGCAGCACATCGAGCACGTCAGGCGGCGTGAGCAGTTCGTCGAGCACATCAAGCGGCGTCAGTAGCTCGTCGAGCACCTCGAGCGGTGTGAGTTCGACATCAAGTTCGTCGAGCTTTGGCGGATCCTCAACGTCGACTTCGTCATCATCATCGGGATCGTCGTCTACATCGACGTCATCGTCGAGCGGCGCGACTTCAAGCGGCAGTACTTCGAGCGGTAGTAGCACGAGCAGTGGCGGAACCGAAGTTCCAGCGCCACCGATGGTGATACTTTTTGGCGCCGCTGCGGCCGCTTTGATTGGCCGTCGCCGTCTGGCTGCGTCGCAAAGGAAGTAATTTCAGCAATAGGTGACCCAATTGGGCTCTTCTGTCGTCAGGACAGGAGAGCCTTTTCGCTTTCAAATTTCATCGCCGCGCACTTGCGACACCGGCGATCACACGGCATAGCCCGCGCCCATGCATGACATGAAATATATCCGCGATAATCCAGATGCCTTTGATACGGCGCTGATGCGCCGCGGCGTCGACAGGCTCGCACATCATCTCATCGACCTTGACGAAAATTGGCGAAGCTTGACAACCGAATTGCAAAGCGCGCTCTCGCGCCGCAATGAAGCGTCGAAGGCCATTGGTCTTGCCAAGGCACAAAGGCGCGATGATGATGCGGCTGCCTTGATGCACGAAGTGAGCGCGATCAAAGAAAAAACACCGCAGCTTGAAATCGATGAACGTGAAGCGCTTTCGCGGCTTGAACGCATATTGGTTGGAATTCCCAATCTGCCGGCTGCCGAAGTCCCGATGGGGCGTGACGAGAACGACAATGAGATCGTTCACACGCGCGGCGCAATCAGAAATTTTGATTTTGCCCCGCGCGAACATTTCGACATTGGCACCCCGCTTGGCCTCGATTTTGAAACCGCGCAAAAAGTATCGGGCGCGCGTTTTGTGTATCTTCGCAGCGGCGTTGCACGGCTCGCGCGCGCGCTTGGGCAATTCATGCTTGATCTGCACACGGGCGAATTTGGCTATGAAGAAATCGCACCACCTCTGCTGGTCCGCGATGAGGCCGCGTTTGGCACCGGGCAATTGCCAAAATTTGCCGATGATCTGTTCAAGACGACTGACGGTCGCTGGCTAATCCCCACGGCTGAAGTCAGTCTGACCAACATCGTCAACGGCGCGATTTTGCCAGACAGTGCCGTGCCGCTGCGATTTACTGCACTGACGCCGTGTTTCCGGTCAGAAGCAGGCGCGGCAGGCAAGGACACACGCGGGCTCGTTCGACAGCACCAGTTTGACAAGGTCGAGCTTGTTTCGATCACGCGCCCCAAAGATTCCGACGCCGAGCATGAGCGCATGACAGCGTGCGCAGAGGCAGTGCTTGACCGTCTTGATCTGCCCTATCGGCGCATGCTTTTGTGCACGGGCGATATGGGCTTCACGGCTCAAAAAACTTATGATCTGGAGGTCTGGCTTCCTGGGCAGAACCGCTACCGTGAAATATCGAGCTGTTCGAACTGCGGTGATTTTCAAGCGCGCCGGATGAACGCCCGCTACCGCCCCGATGGCGAAAAATCGACGCGATTCGTCCACACGCTTAATGGTTCTGGATTGGCGGTCGGACGTGCCTTGGTCGCTGTGATCGAAAATTATCAGCAGGCCGACGGTAGCGTCACCGTCCCTGATATTTTGGTTCCCTATATGGGTGGGGTAACGGCATTAATCCCTCAATCCTAGCAATTGTGGATGAGCGTTTGACGAACTGCGCTGCGCTTCATAACGTGGCTTCATGAATATCGCGGGGGCAATTGCAGGCTTGGTGGTGGTTGCTTGCGCTTTAACCGGCTGCATTCCACCGACGGCTGAGCGTGAACCGCCTCAAACGGTTTCTGAGTCCATTGCAAACGAACAGCGGATTGAGCCCGCGATGGAAACGCTCAACAATGAAGCGCAGGTTTGGGAATTGCGGCCCGTGGTTGCAGACGCAGTCGTGGTTACGCAAAGCAGATATGTCGTTGCAGCCGGTGACACACTGCGCGCCATTGCCGCCAAGACCGGAGCGGGTTCAGATGCAATCGCGAAGGCGAACCGGTTACCTCCGCCCTACGTCGTGAAGCTGGGCCAATTGCTCCAAATTCCGACAGGGCGCTACCACCGGGTTGGTACTGGCCAAACGGGTATCGCGATTGCGCGCGCCTATGCGATTGACTGGCAAAAGATTATTGACGCGAATGCACTGGTGGCACCGTACACGTTACGCGTTGGGCAAAAATTGCTGCTGCCAGACGCACAGCCTCAAACGCTTGAGGCGCGCGCGGCTGCGTTTCGGCTCGATATCGACGATATCCTGACGGGTGGTGAGCCAGCCGTCGTGACGGATGCGCAGCCCTCAGCCAGACCAACGCTCAACCGTCCGCTCTCACCCGAAATAGCAATCGCAGAGCCAAGTCGTTTTTCTGGTATATTCGATTGGCCCGCGATCGGCGCTGTCGTCAATAAATTCGGACCTGCGGGCGAAGGCGAGGTGAACCGCGGTATCACGCTTAATGTCGCTCAAAACGCATCGATCATTTCGGCGGCAGATGGGATCGTGGCGTTCGTTGGCGACAATGTCGCCAGCTATAGCGGACTGATACTGGTAAAGCATGGCGCGGGTTGGATCACTGCCTACGGGAACGCCGCAAAATCAGGTGTGACGCGCGGGCAATCGATAAAGCGCGGCCAGACGATCGGGCGTGCGGGGACGGGTTCGAATCCACAACTGTTTTTCCAAATGCGCAAAGGCGGCGTGGCGGTAGACCCGCTCAAATATCTGCCGAACCGCTAGGCGCGCGTGACTCGCGCGCCATTAGCGCCTATGCGCGCGCCCTATGGTCACAACTCTCCCGCTTCCACCTAAAATCGGCATGGTATCACTTGGTTGCCCAAAGGCGTTGGTCGATAGCGAACGGATTCTTACGAAGTTACGCGCCGATGGTTATGGCCTTTCGCCCGACTACGCCGGTGCCGATGTCGTACTCGTCAACACATGCGGTTTTCTCGATTCGGCCAAAGAAGAAAGCCTTGAAGCAATTGGCGAAGCGCTGGCCGAGAACGGCCGCGTGATCGTGACGGGCTGTCTGGGGCAAGAAGCCGAAATGATCCGCGCGCGCTTTCCCAAAGTGCTCGCGATCAGTGGGGCGCATCAATATGAGGCGGTCGTTAGCGCGGTCCACGACGCAGCGCCGATGCCGCCAAACGCATTTCTCAATCTGGTTCCAGATTCGGGGTTGAAATTGACGCCGCGCCATTACAGTTATCTGAAGATTTCGGAAGGCTGCAACCACCGCTGTTCATTCTGCATCATCCCCAGCATTCGCGGCGATCTCGTCAGCCGCCGCCCCGACGCAATTCTGCGTGAAGCCGAAAAACTGGTTGCGGCTGGAACGCGCGAATTGCTGGTGATCTCGCAAGATACATCGGCGTACGGCGTTGATATCAAGCACCAGCCTCGCGATTGGAAAGGTGTGCCTGTCCGCGCGCATATGACCGATCTTGCGCGCGAATTGGGAAAACTAGGCGCTTGGGTTCGGCTCCACTATGTCTATCCTTACCCGCACGTCGATCAGGTCATTCCCCTGATGGCGCAGGGTCTGGTGACGCCTTATCTTGACATTCCATTCCAGCATGCCGCCCCCGCAGTACTCAAGGCGATGAAGCGGCCAGCCAACGAAGCCAAGGTACTTGAGCGCATTCACAACTGGCGGAAAATTTGCCCTGATCTGACGATCCGGTCGACTTTTGTCGTTGGTTTTCCAGGAGAAACCGAAGCAGATTTTCAATATCTGCTCGACTGGCTCGATGAGGCGCAGCTCGACCGGGTCGGTGCGTTCCGTTTTGAAGCTGTCGAAGGTGCTGCGGCTAATGCCTTGCCAAACGCTGTTCCTGAAGCGGTGAAGGAAGAGCGATACGCGCGGATCATGGAAAAAACTGCTGCAATTTCAGCGGCGAAGCTTACAGCGAAAATCGGACGGATGCTTGACGTGATCATCGACGAAGTTGACCCCGAAGGTGGCGCCACTGGACGATCAAAAGCCGATGCCCCTGAAATTGATGGCAGCGTGTTTCTGCGCGATGCGGGCGGCGTAACGCAGGGGGATATTATCCCCGTGTTGATCGAAGACGCCGACGACCATGACCTTTACGGAGTGCCTGCATGATTGATTTTTCGGCGCTCCTCATAGCCGATAAAGGCCAGACTGCGCACCAGATCCAGATTATCAAGGCCGATGCGTTTGAAGCTTGGCTCGCCGAGCAGCCCGAAAATATACGCGGCACGGTTGCGGCGCACCGTTTTATTGCAAAGCCCGGTGAATTCATAATTCTCCCTGCCGAACCCGGTGGATTATGGCGCGCTATTGCTGGCGCGGCGGAGAATCCCGGCCTGTGGGACGGCGCAGCACTCGCTTCGCACCTCCCCGCAGGTATGTACCGGATCATAGGTGAAGTGGCCCCGAATGCAGCGCTGGGCTGGCTGCTCGCGCATTACAAATTTGATCGCTATCTTTCGGAAGCTGAGCCGATTCCTGCGCGAATTTTGCTAAGCCCCGACCCGGCAAGCATTTCGCAAACGATCAGGCTTGCGTCCGCGACGACGCTTGTCCGCGATCTCATTAACACGCCTGCCGCCGATATGGGGCCAGCCGACATCGAGGAAGCAGCGCGCTTGGTTGCGGTTGCCAACGGCGCGAAACTGCGCGTCACACGCGGCGATGATCTTCGCACCGGCTATCCGCTCATCCACGCGGTGGGCCGTGCCGCCGATAAACATCACGCGCCGCGCCTGATCGAATTTGAATGGGGTAAAGCCGATGCGCCGCGCGTTGCGGTCGTTGGCAAAGGCATCAGCTTTGATAGCGGCGGGCTCAATATCAAACCCGGATCATCGATGCGGTGGATGAAAAAAGATATGGGCGGCGCGGCGCACGCGATCGGCCTTGCCAAATTGATCATCGAGGCACGCCTGCCAATTCGGCTCCATGTTTTGATCCCGGCTGCTGAAAACGCCATCTCTGGCGATGCGTTTCGCCCCGGTGACATCATCAAGAGCCGCAGCGGCAAGACCGTTGAGATTGATAATACTGACGCCGAAGGGAGGCTGGTGCTGGCCGACGCGATCACGCGTGCGGGCGAAGACTCGCCTGCCCTCATCATTAACTTTGCCACGCTCACAGGTGCTGCGCGTGTTGCTTTAGGGCCCGATCTGCCCGCTATGTTTGCCAATGATCACGCATTGGCGCGCCAGATATCAGAAAGCGCGGTGGCTGTGGGTGATCCCGTGTGGCGATTGCCGCTGTGGTCGGGCTATGACGAGATGCTCAAATCGGACGTTGCCGATATCGTTAACAGTGCTGACGGCGGGATGGCGGGCGCAATTACCGCCGCGCTGTTCCTGCGCAAATTTGTCCCCAAAGATGTGCCATGGGCGCATTTCGATACTTTTGCCTGGCGCAGCGCGGCAAAGCCAGGACGACCCAAGGGCGGTGATGCCCTTGGGATGCGTGCCGTATTCCACGCGCTTGAGGCGCGCTTTCCGCCGATTTAGAGCGGGATGACGTTAAGTTGCACCGCTTGTCCCGAGCCCATCGACTTCGCTCAGGATAAACTTCGGCCAAGTGGCCGAAGTCGAGGGACGTGCTACGTGTACAGGTGTCTCGACTTTGCTCGACACGAACGGAGATGTTACAGCCTAAAGTCATCGTGGTCTAACGCTTGCCGAGCAACCCGCCGAGGATTGAATCAAGCGGATTAGCCGTTTGCGCCTGTCCGCCACTTTGCCCGCCAAATGCGCCTGCAAGTCCGCCAAGAATGTCACCCAGACCGCCGCCACCACTTGCAGCCGGTGCCGCAGCAGCGCTTCCGCCACCAATCATCGATGCTAACACGGTGCCTGCAAGGCCGCCCATGATGCCGCCGCCCATTTTCTTCGAGACTTGCTGCGCGACAAGACCCGCAACAACGGGAAGCATTGCTTTCAAAATCGTGTCGCTGATCCCGGTTTGCGCCGAAGCGTGCGTTGCGACCTGACGGCTGACGTCCTTTGATCCGAATATCTGGCCAAGGATGTTGTTGCCGCTGTCGGTATCTTCGTTTGCAGCACCCATATTGGCTGCGATGTCGGCAACACCGCCAAGGCTTCCGGCCTCTTCGGTTTTTTGCAGCCCGCCAAGCACGGCTGGCAACAATGCCCCGACCGCCGCATTCGCCTGTTCAGGCGAAAGTCCGAATTGGCTGGCAAGTCCGCCAACATCGATTTGCGGTGCACTGCCGCCGCCTTGCTGACCGCCCATTGCGCCCTGCAACAATTGTCCAAGAATATCCAATTGACTACTCCTCCACCCACTCGGATCGGGATTGGCGCTTTGCGATCAACTTGTCAAAGGCACAAAATCAAAGACGCTGTATAAGCAAGCACGCCGAATCGGTCGGTTGATAATTGGAGGAGTAATCAATGAGTATTTTTAGCGCGATCAAAAACGCTATTTTTGGAAAACCAGCCGCCGCGCAGGCTGCGCCCTCACCTGTAGCTGCGCCCGCTGCCGCCGCCGTCGCGGCTGCACCGGCTGCACCGGTTGATATCGAAGCAATCCTGACAGTCGCCGCCGCATCGGTTGATTATGAAACCAACTGGCGCACTTCAATCGTCGATCTGATGAAGCTTTGCGGCCTCGATTCAAGCCTTGGCAACCGCAAGGAACTCGCCAAGGAACTTGGCTACACAGGCGACATGAACGATTCGGCATCGATGAACATCTGGCTTCACCGCCAAGTGATGAACCAGCTTGCTGCAAACGGTGGCCATGTTCCGGCTGACCTGAAAGACTAATCGACAAACGCATGGCTGGCCTGACACGGGGACGCGTGGGCCAGCCATTGCTATTTCAGGCCGCTATCGTCTATCTGCGGCGCGACTATGACCGTTCCACGCCAAAGCTTTCACCTGACAGGCCCATCACAAACGCTTGATCCGCGCGTGAATGCGGTGCGCGGCGACCTTGCCGATATCGCGCTCGCTGGGATTTTGTTTGCGCCGCATTATGCAGCGCCGGTTGAGCGACGCTGCGCCGCTGCGTTTGCCCCTATGTTTGATCAGCCGAACGGTGTTCAAACCTCTGAGTTATTGCAGGCTGAGCTGTTTCAGATGTTTGATATCGCTGGCGGCTGGGCGTGGGGCTTTAGCGCGCATGATCATTACGTCGGCTATGTTCAGGCCGATGCGTTGGTGGCCGATTCCGCCCTTCCGACTGAACCGAGCGCGGCCGATCCGGTGTCATTCGCGGAAACATTTATTGGGATGACTTACCATTGGGGCGGACGCGGCGGCGCTGGCATTGACTGTTCCGGCCTGATCCAACGCGCGCTCGCCGCAGCCGGAATTGCCGCCCCGCGCGATAGTGACATGCAACAGAATGCGCTCGGCGCGACCTTGGCTCAGGGTGAATCGCTCAAGCGCGGCGATCTGGTTTTTTTCCCCGGTCATGTCGGGATCATGGCCGACGCAAGTACGCTCATTCATGCCACGCGTCACCACGGCAAGACGCTCGCCGAACCACTTGCCGATGTAATCGCGCGGATCGCGATTGATCACGCTGTGCCGGTGGTCGAGCGGAAACGGATCGCGCGGTGACCAGCCAGGTCTTCATCGACGGTGCAGTCGGCACGACGGGGCTGGAAATCACCGACCGGCTGAGCGGACGCGGCGACATTGCGCTCATCACGCTCGACGAAGCGTCGCGGAAGGATGCAAACACGCGCCGCGATGCGCTCAATGCTGCCGATGTTGTGATATTGTGCCTGCCCGACGATGCATCGCGCGAGGCCGTTGCCCTCATTGAAAACAGCACAACGCGCGTGATCGACGCGTCGACGGCGCACCGCACGGCCGCAGGATGGACGTTCGGTTTCCACGAAATCACGCCGAATGGCCGCGCGTCGCTTGCCGGGGCAATGCGCGTTTCAAACCCCGGCTGCTATTCAACCGGCTTTTTGGCGCTTGTCAGACCGCTTGTTGCGGCGGGTATCATTTCTGCCGAATGGCCGCTCAGCGTCAACGCCGTCTCGGGCTATTCGGGCGGTGGCAAGGCAATGATCGCCGAATTCGAGGCAAGTGGTGCGCCGACCGCATGGCGGACCTACGCGCTCTCGCTTGCGCACAAGCATGTTGCCGAAATGCACCGTCACTCAGGGCTGGTCCACGCGCCGCTGTTCGCGCCTTCGGTTGCCAACACCTACCGCGGCATGATCGTTGACGTGCCCTTGATGGCGAGCGCGATGCCAGGGCGGCCAGCACCCGACGTGATCAGCGCCGTACTTCGCAAAGCCTATGCCGATGCGCCGCTCATCCGCGTGATTGA
>JAYVVW010000194.1:0-14621 GCA_043786595.1 Sphingomonadales bacterium
ATATTCGCGCACTACCGGGTTGTGCTGCACTCGAAGTAAAATATTCACACGCGGCGGCAATGCCATTTCACCGGATGAAGGTGAGACTCAAGAAAGAAATTGTCACACTCGGCGTTCCCGGCGTTGATCCCGCGCGCGATGCTGGCCGCTATGTTGAAGCGCAAGATTGGAACGCGGTGATCAGCGATCCAGATACGATCTTGATCGATACGCGCAACACCTATGAGATTGGGATTGGCAGTTTTCAGGGCGCAATCAATCCTGGCACGCAGTCGTTTAGCGAGTTTCCACAATGGTTCCGTAACTTTCGTGAGGCGTTGCCAGCCAAACCAAAGGTTGCGATGTTTTGTACCGGGGGCATCCGCTGTGAGAAATCGACAGCGTTTCTAAGGTCCGAAGGCATCGAAGACGTTGTCCATTTGAAAGGTGGTATCCTGAAATATCTCGAAAATGTGCCCGCGCAGGACAGCCTTTGGGAAGGCGAATGTTTCGTTTTTGATGAGCGCGTCAGCGTCGGGCAGGGGCTATCGCTTGGGACGCTCGCGCTGTGCCGGGGATGTCGCGCGCCGATCGGCACCGATGCGCGCGCTTCGGCTGATTTCGTCGAGGGCGTCCAGTGCCCCAACTGCGTTGATGCGCGGACTGAAATCCAGCGGCGGCGTTATGCCGAACGCCAGCGCCAGATGGATTTAGCGCAGGCGCGCGGGATCGAACATTTGGGAGACCGGCCAGCTAAGGCGCGACGGGTAAGCATCCCTGACCACTTGATTTGAGCGCGGCGCAAATGCGTTCTGCGGCGGCTTTGCCAGCGATCGGCCCTGCCTGTAACCGCGTGACTGCGCCCGCTTTGACATAGTTTGGCTGAAGACCGCCAAGCGCTGTGACCCGGCTTTGAAGCTTGCTCCAAAGCGCGCGGGCATTGCCCTGATCGCCAAATGCACCAAGCTGAACACGCCATGCCGGGCCGCTTATTTTGGTTAGTGGCTGCGGTTGCAGCTTGACCGGCGCGGGTTTGGCGACGGCCACCAGTACGGGTTTCTTGACGGCGGGTCCGACGGGTAGGCGCGGCTTTGATGACGGAACGTCTTCATCGCGGATGGCCGGGTCGGCTTCGCGCGCTGGCCGAGACGGTTGCGTGGTGTCATTTGCAAACTGCGGACGTGATGCGCTGTCTTCAAGCGCGCGCGCCATTGCAAGGCCCTTTTGCCTTTGTTCCAGCGGAACGAATCGGTCCATCTGCGCAAGGCTGGCCGATGCAGGGCTGATGCCTGCCGCCGATGCACGCGTCATCAGGGCATAGGCGCGTACCCAATCCTTTTTGGCAAGGTCACCGTTAAACAATGCCGTGCCAAGCACATATTGCGCGCGGGGTTCACCACGGCTGGCCGATTTTTCGATGTAAGACATCGCTTTTTGCCGGTCACCATTTTGAAACAGGATTAGGCCTAAATTATCTTCAGCCTGAAAATGCCCTTGGTCAGCAGCGCGCGCATACCAATCCTGTGCCTGCTTGAGATCCTGAGGCACGCCGCGCCCAAGTTTATACGCCTGGCCGAGATTGAACTGTGCGTCGGCGTCACCCTTTATCGCAAGCGGGCGCCACGCGGATAGTGCGGTTGGATAATCCCCGCGTGTCCAGGCGTCGACACCCGATTTGACGTCGGCAAATGCTGGGGCCGAAGCCATCAGTGCGCACGCCAGAGCGACCAGAGTAAAGCGCATCTATTTGTCCCCGTATTGCATGTTTGACACAATGTTAACCACGTCAGGGTTAACAGCAGGTTAGCAGCCCTCTTATGAACATTCGTTCAGAAAAACCGCCGAACCGTGCGCTACGTTAACCGGATTTTATCCAACCCTGTGCAATTTTGTGGAAATCAGTTCGTAAACCCAAGGATTTTTATGCGCGTTTTAGCGATGGCATCACAAAAGGGAGGCTCTGGCAAGACGACTTTGTCAGGCCATCTTGCTGTGCAGGCCCAGTTGGCAGGGGCTGGCCCGGTTGTTCTTATCGATATTGATCCGCAGGGTTCGCTCGCCGATTGGTGGAATGAACGCGAATCCGAATTGCCTGCGTTTGCGCAGACAACTGTGTCGCGGCTTGCCAGTGACCTTGAAATGCTGCGTCAGCAGGGGTTCAAGCTCGCCGTAATCGATACGCCACCTGCAATTACGATGGCGATCCAGAGTGTGATTGCAGTTGCCGAACTCATCGTCATCCCAACCCGCCCTAGCCCGCATGATCTGCGTGCCGTGGGCGCGACCGTTGATTTATGCGAACGCGCTGGCAAGCCGCTGATCTTTGTCGTCAACGGTGCCACGCCCAAAGCCAAGATTACATATGAGGCCGTCGTCGCGCTGTCTCAGCACGGCACGGTGGCACCGGTTACGCTGCACCACCGTACCGATTATGCCGCATCGATGATTGATGGGCGCACCGTGATGGAGGTTGATCCCAAGGGTCGATCCGCTGCTGAAGTGATCGAACTATGGAAATATATAGCCGATCGGCTTGAAAAGAATTTCCGCCGTACTGTCTTTTCTGCACCCGGTATCGCGCAAATGCCGATGCCAAGCCGTGCCGCTGGTGGGGGCTTTGGCCGCCGCGGCGTTGGTCAGTGATGGGGGGCGTGTGATGTCAGAAGCCAAATCCTTCGCGTCGCTTTCGCCGACGCTGCTCGCCCGCAAGGGCCATGCCAAGCCCGCGATGCGCCCGCAAAGCTTTCGCTTTGCCAATGAAGAACCCAATGCCGCGCTCGCCAATGCGCATCTCGATGATCTTGGCTGGAACGATATGGGCCACGATTTGCCGATCACTCCGATATCGCTGCACAGCGTCGTTTCGGTGCCTTATGCGTCTGCGGAGCCACCGGCCGTATTCGAGCAACAGCAAATGCTCGCAGTGCAATTTCATGAGCCGGAAGCGGCAATTTCAGAGCCGAAATTGCCAGAGCCGGTTTTCGTTGAAACTAAAGCCACGGTGCGGATGGCTGCCGGTTCGAAAGCTAAAGCAGCATTTACGTTGCGGCTTGATCCGGAACGCCATTTGCGGCTGCGGATCATCTGTGCGGTCAACCACCGCTCGGCACAGCAGATCGTTACGCTCGCGCTGGACGAATTCCTCAGTCGCCAACCTGAAAACAGCGCGCTGATAAAGCGCGGATGAACCGAACCCAATGATCCGGAGACAGACAATGAACACCTCCACTTTTGCCAAATTTGCCGTTTCGACACTGGCCGTCGGTTCATCGCTCAGCGTTGGCGGGATTGCGTTTGCGCCCGCGCACGCAGTGACTGCTGCAGCTCAAGCTACAACGCTGAAGCAAGCGGAAACACTCGCTTCGGCAGCAACGGCGACGCTGGCAAATCCCACCGGACGGAAAGTCCGCGCAATTGCCTATGCAGAAAAGGCAGTTGCGCTCGTTCCAACCAGCGCGCCATACCGCCTTTTGCTCGGTCGCGCCTATCTGGCGAACGGTCGGTTCACGTCGGCTGAAACCGCTTTCAAAGATGCGTTGTCGCTCGATCCCAGCAACGCAAAGTCTGCGCTCAATTACGCGCTAACGATGATTACGCGCGGTGATCAGGCTGGCGCATTGTCTACGCTTGCCGAGTATCGCGAACAGATTACACCCGCTGACTACGGCCTTGCAGTTGCCCTTGCCGGGGATATTGCCAGCGGACTCGAAATTTTGACCGATGCGGTCCGTGCACCTGATGCAAGCGCAAAAAGCCGTCAGAACCTCGGTTTCGTCTTCGCGCTCGCTGGGCGCTGGATTGAGGCGCGGACGCTGGCTGCTCAAGACCTTTCGCCCGATCTGGTCAATCAACGTATGACGCAGTGGGCGTCGCTTGCGCACCCCACAGCCGCTTGGGATCAGGTTGCTGGTCTGATGAATGTCAAGCCTGCTGGCGATCCTGGATTGCCTACCTTACTTGCGCTCAATGGCGTGAGCGCGTCCCGGCTTGCATCTGGCGCGCCCGAAATGGTGCCTGCGAAGGCCGAGGCAATCCAATTATATGTCGCTGAGAACCAAGTATTCAAACCCGAATTTGAGCTTCCTGCTGAAAAGGCTGTGACAGTAGCACTCGAAGCGCCGGTAAAATTGATTGTTGCGCCAGCCAAGCCAGCGGAGCAAGCGCAGCTGATTCGTGCCGAATCGAGCATGGTCAAGCAGTTGATTGTGCCGCTTTCGATGAAAGCCGCTTCGACGATATCGGCAAGCGACACTCGTCCACATCGCGTGGTGCAAGGAGGCCGGTTCGCTGTGCAGCTTGGCGCGTATCGCAATGCCCGTATGGCCGAATATGCGTGGGGGCAATCGACGTCTAAAATCGCTGATTTGCGCGGATATGATCCCTCAAGCGCGCGCGTTATTGTCAAATCGGCGGCATTCTACCGTCTATCCGTCTCAGGATTTGCGACACGTGATGTCGCGGGGCAGGTTTGCGCCAAGGTGCGTTCCGCCGGTGGGCAATGCTTCGTCCGATCGATTTCGGGAGACAAGCCGATGCAGTTCGCGTCGCGCGGCGGAGGCACAAAGCGGGTAGCGCGTCGCTAAAACGTTTCAATTTTTCTGTACGTGCATTGCCGACCGGTTTGTTTGGAGCTTGCGAACTGGCCGCCTTTTGGCGTTTCGGGTTCACACGACCGAGACTGCGGTTACCATCCTAACGAGTTTCTGCCTACCGTCCTATCGTTAGGTCAATTCATGCTGTCTGGCAGGGACTCGAAGCAGGCGCGAAGCCTGTTGAGCAACATCGTTCAGGTTCTGGATAAGGTGCTACAATAGGCCAATCCGATACAATGGTCGGGGAGACAGGATTCGAACCTGCGACCCTCTGTTCCCAAAACAGATGCGCTACCAGGCTGCGCCACTCCCCGAACCAGATGTGCCCTTAGCGGGCTTGTTTCGTGCTGTCTACCGCTGAGGGACCCGAATCTGCGAAGTTTTGCGGCAGATTGTCAGGTTTTGCTCAATTCGGTTAACGGGCAGCAGTTGCCACCAATTGCGCGTAAAACTTTACCATATGCGACAGGTTGTTGATCGATATATGCTCGTTTGTACCGTGGATAATCGCAGTCTGGGAGAGCGTGAGTTGTACCGGCATGTAACGATATACATCTTCCGAAACTTGGGAAAAGCTACGGCTATCGGTGCCTGCGACGACGAGATAGGGTGCCACGGGCGCGCCGGATACTTCGTGCGCCGCGATTTGGGCGATCAGTTGCCAGCCCCGCGAAGTTGTTGAAGATATCTGCGATGGCTCTCGCGGCGGAGATGTCCAGGCCAGCGTGACGGGCATCGTCGCGACTGCGGCCTTGGCCTGCGCCATGATGTCTGCGGAACTATTCCATGGCGCGATTCTGTAATTGATCAGACCAGACGCCGATTGAGGCAGCACGTTCTCCTTTGGGCTACCTTGAAGCATGGTTGGTGCGATTGTCGTATGGAGCAGCGCCGCACCCGAAGGCGTGTTGCCAATGGTGCGCGTCGTCATACTATTGAATAGCCAGGGATTGGCCATTGCGATGCGCGTTTTGATGTCACCGCGCGCGGATAGTGATCGAAGCATGTCAGCACCTGGCCCGCGCAATTCGAGCGGGAAGGGCGCGTCGTTAATCGCGATGAGCGCCTTTGCGAGCGTAATAACGCCCGTCTGCTTTGGGGGCATCGAGCTATGGCCACCCGTTGCATTCGCAGTCACTTTAAGTGTGGCATAGCCTTTTTCAGCAACGCCAATGAGGATAGCGGGGCCATTGATCACGGGGGCGTCGAGCAGCGTCGCGCTTCCTTCGTCAATTGTAAATTCGGCTTTTATCTTTCGCGCGGCGAGCGTTTCGGCAACTGCCTGCGCGCCCGATCCGCCCGCTTCCTCGTCATGCCCCGAAACAATAATGACACTGCGGCGTGGTTTGAACCCGTCACGCGCCAACGCTTCCAGCGCTTCGAACAATCCAACGAGTGAGCCTTTATCATCGACGGCACCGCGCCCCCAAACCGCATTGTCGGCACGCAAGCCTGAAAACGCTGGATGTTTCCAATCGGCGTCGGTGCCTGGCGTTACCGGAACGACATCATGGTGCGCCATAAGGATGATTGGTTTGAGCGACGTGTCGCTCCCTAGCCATGTGTAATAGAGTGCGCCGCCAATCACTTCGCGCGTCATCGCGCGATGTGCCAGTGGATATGTCTCAACCATCCATGTTTGGAAACCAGCCCACTGGCGCTTATCGTTTTCTGCGGGGTTTTGATGCGAAACGGTTTGGAAACGGATCGCTTCGCCCAGATGATTGGCAGCATCGTTGATGTCGAATGCAGGGGCGGGGGCAATCTTGATCGTCGCATTGTCGCGTGTCGGTTCATCACCAAAACGCGCGGTATTGATCGCCACTACGCCGCCGACACCCACTATGGCCGCTCCCGTTGCAAGCGCGACGATTCTCAAAGTCGACATCCACTACCTCCCATTGGGCTACCTGATCTTTTGTCGGGCATGACCGCAAAAATATCGCGAAGTGGTGGGCCCGGAGGGACTCGAACCCCCAACCAAGCCGTTATGAGCGGCCGGCTCTACCGTTGAGCTACAGGCCCACGTCCTTCGCGTCGGGCGACCGTTAGCCCAGCTGTGTTACGCTGTAAACGGGCGTCCACTCCACGCCGCGTCGATCACTTCATCGACCGAAGTTGGAACGATATTGATCGTTGCGAGGAAGCCAAACAGTTTATCCCACCACCCGTAAAAGTTTGTCAGATCGGCCGATGTCCGCACATAGGGGGTGTGACCCGGCGCGAGTGAGGGCGAATGGAATGAAAAGCTCAAAAACTGATGTCCATCGCGGATCATCGCTTCAATTCCGCGCTTCACGTCGTCAATCGGCATCGCCTCGGGTGTCAGCGCGACGCGTGAAAGCATGCCTGACCGTGACATTCCGCCGATACGTCGGATGTTCTTGGTGCGATCGCTGCTTAGCCAGCGGCCATAGCGCCGCAATGTCCCCGTATAGGTCACGCTCAGCGGCAGTTCGAGCAGGCTTGCATCGGGCCCCGCCCAATAGGGGCGCGCGATATGTCGCAGAAAATTGGGGCCGCCTTCGGCGCTGTAGTCAAACAACGGGCGTACCGATGTATCGACCTTGTAGCCCGCCTCAACCAGCAGCCGAGAGGTATTGGGGCCGACGCCGTAGCGCCCGGCGCGGTAAACCGTGGGGCGTACGTTGACAGCGGCCTCGATTTTATCGGTCAAGGCCAATAGTTTGGCGCGCTCAAGTTCGATGGGAAGATTGCCCGCAAAGCTGTTGTGCGTGACAATCTCCTCTTCGAACGGCGGGTTTACCCACGGGTGCAATTGGGTGCCGATCCGGCAATTGCCGCCGCTTATCATCGTCTGGAGTACGTCAATCGACGCCGGGTTATCGACGATTGGATAGTCAACCAGATATGTTGGAACGACGCCGTGGGCATCCATCAGTGTCTGAAATTCAGGCAAATGACGCATTGCGCTGGTCGACGTGGACGATCGCGAACGCGGTTGGCTCCAATCAAATTCCTCTTCAGTGTCGACAAATACGGTGTAGCGACACCCAAATTCCTTGCCGAATTTGACGCGATCAGCAAGCCGCGCGGCATGATCGAGGCGGCCTTCATTGCGTTGTCGCCGATTTACCAGCCCTGCCTGCGATTTCACTGAGCTTAGCCGCTTTCTTTGTTGATCCCTACGCCGTCGCGTGTCGGAGGCAGGATCAATATCAACTTATCATCGTCGATACGGAATTGTCCTCCAACAGAACGCGACATGTGACGGAGAAGTCGGAAAGTAAAGCCCAGACTGGGATGTGTATCGCTCCCAATGCCGACTACGGGTATATCGGTGCCAGCGGCTGGCGGGATTGGAACATTTGTTTCAATGGTGATCCAACCGGCATCATTTTTTGCGTTGATTTGTATAAGGGTTTCATTAGGCGCCAAGTCGGTCATCAAGGTAAAAAGTCGTGCAAGCATCCGCTCGCCGGTGACCGGATCAATCGCGGCGGTGAGTTGGCTCGCGGGGCTCATTGTGGTCAAGTCGAACCGCACACCGTGGGGCGCTCCGCGCGACGCCAGGCGCAGCAGCGACGATGCGACATCAAAACTGCCATCGCGCACTTTTCCCGATGCAAGATCGAGCCGCGCGGCCATGTCTAAATCCTCGACGAGCGCGACAAGATGATTTGCCTGATGGACGATATTGTGCGCATTTTCCCGATAGGGATGAGAGACGGGGCCGAGCAATTGTGCTTCGATCATCTGTGCAAACCCCTGAATGGCGTTCAGCGGCGATCTTATTTCATGGACGAGCTGCCGAATCGAGTCGGATGTCATGCCGTCCCCAAATGGTGCCGCGAAAGAATCGCGGACAGTGCTTGAAGCATTTGGTCGCCGTCCAATCCCGCGGAACCCGAGAAAGCGACCGTTATCGAAATCGAATAGCGGATCGGCCGAAATGAGCCAGTCTCCGCCGACGGGCCCGGTGCCGGCAACGAGCAGCCGCGCATCACGGAAAGCGGCACGTTTCCTGAAAGCGCCCGCGACATGGCCATCAACACCGAACGACCCCGGTTCAGCCATTTCTGACAAAGCAATGCCTACCAGGGCACCTCGGGGCGCACCTTCAATCCAGTTGAGTAAACCATCACGATCGGTTTCGAATCGAAAATATTCAGACCGATCAAATTTTGAACCAAATGATTGCGGCGCTATGCGCGGTTCGCCTGCACGCTCGGACTTGAACGCTTCAATCCGAGCGACAAGATCGCGAATTGCAATCGGCGCTGGATCCTCGACTATAGGCACGGCTTCAAGCGCGTGTGTCGGCAGCGCGTTGTCGCCTGGGCCATATGCGCGAAGCAAATGCAGCGCGGCGGCTGGCAGATCGCGCCGTTCGCGAAGCAATGCGCGCGAAGTTGTCGGCAAACCTGGGATGATCTCAAGCCATGCTGCTTCGGACAATGTGGTTTGGGTCAGGAGCGGAGCGGCCACAGATGCTGCGTCCTGTGCAAAAAATCTAACCATTTCTAGATCATTTGAACGACCCGCAACCGACCGTGCAACAAAGCGGCGACGTTCGACAGGCACATCCGATCGCTGCGACGACGCCCAGGCAAATGCAGACGAGCGAATTTCGGAATTTAACGTGTGCCCACCCTGGGCCAATAAATCGACGACTTGACCCCACGCAATTGTACGCGCAGACTCGCTGCCCGTTGGCTGGCATAAAATTGTTGCGAGGCGATCATCAAAACGCACGACTTGCCCTTGGTGGGAGTATTATATTTGCCCTCTCAATAGCGGCAGTTTCGCGAAGCCGAAAGCACGCAATGTCATGCGTCACAAACTGGCACATCTTAAGTTTTTGGTAATATTATTTTACAGTAGTGTAACCAAATGATAGGAAACTGTCACAATGACGCAAAATTCATTTGACTCTATCGATCGCCGCATCTTGGCTGAGCTCCAGTTCAATGGCCGGATGACCAATGTCGATCTCGCTGCGAAAGTGGGGCTGACCGCGCCGCCTTGCCTGCGCAGGGTTCGCGCGCTTGAGGAAAGTGGCGTTATTAAGGGATATCATGCGGCGCTCAGCGGTAGCGATCTTGGCTATTCGATCATGGTATTTGCAATGGTAAGTTTAAGAAGTCAGGCCGAAGCCGATCTCCGCGCGTTTGAAGACCATGTTGCTACGCTCGAGCCCGTTCGCGAATGCCACATGCTCAATGGTGAAATTGATTTCATTCTGAAGATTGTTGCCAAGGATTTGCAAGAATTCCAGCAGTTCCTGACGACTCACCTGACCCCGGCGCCAAACGTTGCAGGCGTCAAGACGTCGCTGACGATTCGGACGTCTAAAAGCATTCCGGGGATACCAATCGACGCGGACTAGGCTTTACCCCGCGCCGAATATTTGATCATCAGACGGTTTGATCGAGCCACATCAGCCAGAATTTAGCGATTTCGACACGCGGACCCGTAACCGCAGCAAAAGCGGTGCGTGCTTCTGCTTTTTGCCCTTGACGCGCAAGCGCAATGCCAAGCCGAGTATTGACCGCATCGACATCAATCGAACCCTTTTGCAATGCAAGCCGGTAAAGCGGCACCGCCTTGGCATCTTGACCATAGCCCAGATAGGCATCAGCGGTACCCGCTGCGAGCTTGCCAGTCGCTTCGCCATTGGCACGTTTTTCCGCAGCAGCGAGCGAGGCCAGATCGCCAGGCACCTTGGCATTGGCAATGCCGAGTAATTCAGTAAGCGGGCGCGATGATTTGCTGATCGTGCCGCTTGCCAAGCCTTGATCGATGACAGATTTTGCTTCGCCAGGAAGACCGCGTTCGGACGCCAATGCGGCATATTCGAAATAGTCGCGTTCGCCCGTAAGCGCCTTGTTAGCGCGCATCAACCGCATGATATCAAGCGACGATTGACCGTCAAGCTTGGCCGAATCCTTGTAAATGAACAGCGCTGTCCGCCAATTTTCAGGCGTTGGATACGCACCCGCTTGCGCGCGCGACCATGCGGCGATCTGCGGTTGTAGCTTGGCCTTGTAAGCGACGGAAAGTGGGCGGCGATACCAGTCTTCGGGAGCCTTTTGCCCGAGCGTCTTCTTTGCATTGACCGCACGGTCGGCAAAGGCGAGGCCTTCATTTACCTTACCCGATTGGAACGCCGCTTCGGCCATGATGATGAAGGTATCAGCGTCATTGCTGCCAAGCCGCACAGCTTCGTTCAGCCGCGTGAGTGCATCGGGGTAATCTTTGGCATTAAACGCATATTGGCCAGCAGCCCCGTTCAACTGCGCCAGATTAGTGATCAGACTCGATTTGCTGTCAATCATTTGAACCACGGCTTTGCGCTGTTCAACAGCGTTGGTTCCGGTTTTTGCAACGTCATAGCGCTTGGCACCGAGGTAAAATTGCTCATCGGGCATTTTGAATTGTGCCGATGCGGCGTCAAGCCTGGCAATCATGCCGTCAAGTTTGCCGGCCTTGATATCGGCCTCAATCGGGCCGACTGCGGCGCGGAATTCCTTGCTGAGTTGCGCTTGCGGGCCTGCTGCGGCCTTTTCCTTTTTCGCAGCAGATACAGGCGCGACGAAAGCGACGCCCGTGACGCCGATCGCGAGTGCAACGCCAATGGTGAGGCGAGTGGCTAATTTCATGGGTATCATCCTTCCAATTACAATCTCGTCAAAAACCAGTTTTTGTTACCCAACCTGCTAATCGCTCATAATCTCAAGCGCAAGCCGCAGTGGCGTTGTTCAATTTTTACGAGGTCGAGTTTGAACGGCAGTTGAATTTTTTAGGAATTGTTGGTCAGGGCGATTAAGTCAGCAAAATGCGCGAAGGGATGGCTATCATCGTAGGAATGGGCGGCATCGGCCGGGCTTTAGGCGATGCAGTTGAGGCAAGTGGCCATTTCCAACGTGTCGAACGCCTTTCACGCGCAAACGGGTTCGATCCGCATGATGAAACCAGCGTTGCTCGCGCTGCCAAGGCTTTGGCACATAAAGAATGCGGCGTAAGGCTGATGATCGTGACCACCGGCATGCTGCACGACGCCGTGCAATCGCCCGAAAAAAGCCTGCGCGAGCTTGATTCCACCAATCTGGCGCGAAGCTTTGCAATCAATGCAATCGCACCCGCAATTATAGCGAAGCATTTTCTGCCACTATTTCAACGCGGTCAGCGCGGTGTATTTGCGGCACTTTCGGCGCGTGTCGGCAGCATTTCGGATAACCGCAACGGCGGCTGGCATGGCTACCGTGCGTCAAAGGCTGCGCTTAACATGCTGATCAAGACGATCGCGATCGAACAGGCGCGCACCCGCCCTGAAATTATTTGCGTTGGGCTTCATCCTGGCACGGTTGATACCGCGATGAGCAGACCATTTCAGCGCGGCGTCTTAGCGGATTCGTTATTTTCCCCAGCACGCGCGGCGCAGCATCTGCTTGAGGTCATCGAAAACCTCGACGCTCATGACAGCGGCAAATGTTTCGCTTGGGACGGCTCAGAAATTCCGGCGTGAGTTTCATTTTGTTTGAAACTTGTGAGTTCGCGTCGCTATACGAACGGGATGAAAGCTCAGACGATGCGGCGCATTCGCCAGTTTCACCACTATCTCGGCCTGTTTTTTGCGCCGGCGATCATATTGTTCGCGATCAGCGGTGCATTTCAAACGTTCCGTTGGCAGGAAGAAAAAGGCTATGGTGGCACCCCGCCGCAGTGGATTGTGTGGATTGCCAGCGTGCACATGGATCAGGCATTGCCGCGCCCTGCCAAAGCCGAAAAAAAGGAAGGCGAGCGCAAAGAGGACGCTATCAAGTCCGGAAATCCAAGCGTCAAACAACAGCCTGCAATAAAGCGCTCAAACCCGCTTCCGCTCAAGATATTCACCGGGTTGATGTCGATCGGGCTGTTTCTATCGTCGCTGCTTGGGATTGCCATCGCACTGAGTAGCGCAGCGATGCGTCGGGTTTCGATCGTAATGTTAATTGCAGGCTCGCTACTTCCGCTCCTACTCCTGCTGGCTTGATTTTCCGATTTGAATTTCGTGCCCGATCACCTTTCTACTGGTAAATTTGCGTACCGCTGCTAAAGCTGTGCGACCAAAAACCAGCCTGAAAGTTGCACATTGAGCACCGACGAGCCAATTCTCGCCGAACCTTCGGACATTAGCCCAATCAACATCGTTGACGAGATGAAGTCGAGCTATCTTGACTACGCCATGTCGGTCATCGTTTCGCGCGCGCTACCCGATGTGCGCGACGGGCTGAAACCAGTGCATCGCCGCATTCTTTATGCCTGCCATGAAGCGGGCTATGTCGCGGGTAAGCCGTACCGCAAGTGCAGCCGTATCGTTGGCGACGTGATGGGTAAATATCACCCGCATGGCGATAGCGCTATCTACATGGCGCTTGCACGCATGGCGCAGGATTGGTCGCTGCGCGTCATGCTGATTGATGGTCAGGGCAATTTCGGATCGATGGACCCCGATGATCCCGCCGCGATGCGGTATACCGAGGCGCGGCTCGCCAAGGTTTCAAACGCGCTGCTTGAGGATCTCGATAAGGACACGGTCGATTTCACGCCAAATTATGACGGCAGCGAAAGCGAACCGCAGGTGTTGCCTGCGCGCTTCCCAAATTTGCTTGTCAACGGTGCGGGCGGAATCGCGGTCGGCATGGCGACCAATATTCCACCGCACAATCTGGGCGAAGTCATCAGTGCATGCCTTGCCTATATGGAGAATCCAGACATTTCGATCGACGAGCTGATCGAATTTGTCCCAGCACCCGATTTCCCGACGGGCGCGCTGATCCTTGGCCAGCACGGAGCAAAATCGGCGTATCACACGGGCAAGGGCTCGGTGATCATGCGCTCAAAGCATGTTGTTGAGGACGGGCGGGGCGATCGTCGATCAATCGTTCTGACCGAAATTCCGTTTCAGACGGGTAAAAATAACCTCGTTGAAAAGATTGCCGAAGCGGCGAAGGACAAACGGATTGAAGGCGTTAGCGATATTCGCGACGAGTCAAACCGTTTGGGTGTGCGCATCGTAATCGATCTCAAGCGTGATGCGACGCCAGAAGTCGTGCTCAATCAGTTGTGGCGGCACACGCCTGCGCAAAACAGTTTTCCCGCAAATATGCTCGCGATTCGTGGCGGTCGTCCTGAAGTACTCAACCTCCACGATATTATCAGCGCTTTTGTGAAATTTCGTGAACAGGTTATTATTCGCCGTTCTAAATTTGAACTCGCCAAAGCGCGTGATCGCGCGCATATCTTGCTCGGTCTCGTTATCGCTGTCACCAATCTCGATGAAATGGTGCGGATGATCCGCGGCTCGTCAAGCCCTGCCGAAGCGCGCGAAAAGCTGGGCGCGCGTGATTGGCCGGTCGCTGAAATTGAATCTTACATTGCGCTGGTCGAAGCCGTCGAACATGAGGTCGACGGCGACACATACCGCCTTTCGGATATTCAAGTGCGTGCGATCCTCGATCTCCGCTTGCACCGGCTAACAGCGCTTGGTCGCGATGAAATTGGCGCTGAGCTCAAGGTTCTCGCGGGTTCGATATCAGAGTTGCTCAATATTCTTGGCAATAGTGTGCGGCTCTATGAAGTGATGCGCGATGAGCTTGTTGCGGTGCGTGATGAGTTTGCCACGCCGCGCCGTTCGCTCATTGCGCCTGCGGGTGACAGCATCGACGATGAAGATCTGATCGAGCGCGAAGAGATGGTCGTTACCGTGACGCTTGACGGCTATATCAAGCGGACAACGCTTGATACGTTCCGCGAACAGAAGCGCGGTGGCAAAGGCCGGGCAGGGATGTCGACCAAGGACGCCGATGTCGTCACCCAATTGTTCGTGACAAGCACGCATACGCCCGTGCTGTTCTTCTCAACGCTGGGTAAAGTTTACCGGATGAAAGTGTGGCGTCTGCCCGAAGGCCAGGCGAACACGCGCGGGCGTCCGATGATCAATCTTCTGCCGCTTGCAGCGGGTGAAACGATTTCAACTGTGTTGCCATTGCCTGAGGATGAGGCTGAATGGGCGAACCTGCATGTGATGTTCGCAACGTCAAAGGG
>JAYVVW010000195.1:0-2324 GCA_043786595.1 Sphingomonadales bacterium
GCCCATCTTGTGGTGCGCGACGGCGAAGGCGCGACCAAATTCATCGAAGTCAGCGTCGAAGGCGCGGCTTCGGATGAAAGCGCGCACAAGATCGCGCTGAGCATCGCCAATTCGCCGCTCGTCAAAACCGCAATTGCGGGCGAAGATGCCAATTGGGGCCGCGTCGTGATGGCCATCGGCAAGGCGGGCGAACCTGCCGACCGCGATACGCTTTCAATCCGGTTTGGCGATCATTGGGTGGCAAAGGCGGGGTTGGCAGTCGAAGGATATGACGAAGCGCCGGTTGCCGCGCACCTCACAGGTACCGACATCAGCATCGGCGCAGACCTTGCCATCGGCGAAGGCCGCGCAACGGTTTGGACATGTGACCTCACCCACGGCTATATCAGCATCAACGCCGATTACAGGAGCTAAACCCATGCACGATATCATCCTTCACCACTATCCGATGTCGCCGTTTAGCGAGCTGCTGCGCGTCGCGCTTGGCCATAAGCGCGCGGTGTGGAAATCGGTAGTCATCCCCAACATCGCGCCAAAGCCGCTGCTGACCCCGCTGACGGGTGGCTATCGCAAGACCCCCGTCTTGCAAATCGGAGCCGACATTTACTGCGATACCGCAATTGCAATCGAGGCGATCGAGGCCGTCTGTCCCGATCCGTCGTTTTTCCCCGCACCGCTTGGCCGCGCGGCGAACTTCATCGCAATGTGGGCGGCAGGGCCACTGTTTGGCCCGGCAGTCAGTGCAGCCATGGCGCCCGTAGCGCATAGCCTGCCTCAAGAATTCTGGGATGACCGCAAGGCGTTGTTCGGGCTTGATCCATCACGTTTCACAACGATGGGGCCGCATCTATCGGCACAGTTTGTCGTCAGCATGGCACGCGGGGAAGACGCGCTTGCCGATGGACGCGCGTTTCTGGGCGGCGACAAAGCGGGCTACGCCGATTTCGCGCTTTACATGAACGTCTGGTTTCAGCGGCTGTTCAATCCTGAACCACCGCTGCTCGTTCCGTTCGAAAAGCTTCGCAACTGGGCCGACCGGGTTGCGGCGATCGGCCATGGCAGCCAGAGCGAAATCACCGGCCATGACGCGCTGAGTATCGCCGCCGCTGCTGAGCCCGTCGTGGTCGGCGATGTGAGCGCCGACTGCGGATTCACTGCGGGCCAAAGCGTGACGGTGCGCACCGAAGACCCCGGAGCCAACGCGGTCGCGGGCCGCCTCGTTCGGCTGACTCCGCGCGACATCACGATTTTGCGCGATGATCCGCAGGTCGGCACCGTCGCTGTCCATTTCCCCCGGCTTGGGCAGATTGTGGCACCCGCCTGATGCACAGCCTCTCGCGCGCAGTTGAGGCGCTGCTCCGCAAAACTGCCGATGAGATTGTCATGCCGCGTTTTCAAAACCTCGCCGCATCGGAGATTTCAGAAAAGACGCCCGGCGATTTTGTGACCATTGCCGACAGGGAAAGTGAAGTGTGCCTCGCGCGCGGCCTCGCTGCAATCCTGCCCGACGCGCGGATCATCGGCGAAGAGGCTTGCGCTGAAAACCCCGCCCTGCTCGACGCGATTAACGACGGCGCGGTGTGGTTGATCGATCCGATCGACGGCACGGGCAATTATGCGAGCGGCAAATCGCCGTTCGGGATGATGATCGCGCTGCTTCAAGACGGCACGCGCAGCGCCGGATGGCTGTTCGATCCCGTATCGGGCCGGATGTGCCACGCCGTGCGCGGGCGCGGCGCTTTCATCAACGGCGCGTGCGTTCAATCGCGTGAAAGCGGCGGGGCGCTTCCCGTTGCAGCACTTGCGTTGCATTTTCTGAGCGAAGAACGCGCCAGCGCCTTGAAGGCGCGCGCGCGGGGGCATTTTGACATCGTGCCGATCCCGCGCTGTGCGGCGGAGCAATACCCCCGGCTGGTTCTGGGCATCAATAACGTGTCGCTGTTCGAACGCAGCCTTCCCTGGGATCACGCACCCGGCGCGCTGTTTCTCGAAGAGGCGGGCGGCGTGATCCGGCGGAACGATGGCAGCGACTACCGCGTTGGTGATGGCAAATCGGGGCTGCTCGGCGCGTCATCTCCGCGCTTATGGGATCTAGCTGCGCGCGTCCTGTTCGGCTGACGATGCCCCCGCCAGGCACTGACTTTGATGCGATCATCCTCGGCGCGGGCGGCGCGGGGCTGATGTGCGCGCGTGTCGCCGCGCAGTCGGGAAAGCGTGTGCTTGTAATCGATCATGCCGACCGTGCGGGCAAGAAAATCCTGATCTCGGGCGGCGGCCGCTGTAACTTTACCAACATCCACGCCGACGCCGACCGCTACATTTCG
>JAYVVW010000196.1:0-4403 GCA_043786595.1 Sphingomonadales bacterium
AGGCCATCAAAATCATCCTCGAAAAGTTCAAGCCAAACGAATACTCAAACTACATCCGCCACTCCGGATATGTGCAGATGTGATCGATTCTGGGTCTAAATGATGTTCTTGAAAAGAAAGGACAATCCTTCGACTGGCTCAGGAAACGGGCGTTGGCTATGAGCCAGTCTCGGTGAATACCGACGCTACACCATTTTCCAGAGCAATTGGCCCGCAACGTAGAGGATCAGGACGCCGGTGAGGCGGCGCACGAGCGCCTGCGGAAGGATGCGTGCGCTGGCGAGGCTGCCGATCTGACCCCCAATCAAAACCGCAACGGCGAGCGGCCAATAGGGGGTGAGCGACGTTACCGCGCCGCTCGTCCCCAGTTTCATAAATTGTCCGGCGAGGCCCGCGACCGAGTTGACCAATATGAAAATACTCGCGGTTGCCGCGATCGCGCGTGCGCTGCCCCAACGGGTCAAGTGCAGTACCGGCGCCAAAAATATGCCGCCACCGATGCCGACGAGACCTGCCAGATAGCCAGCCCCGCCGCCCGCGATCAGATCAAACCAGGGCGCGCGCGGTGCCCCGGGTTCATCCAAATCGCTGCGTTCGGATTGAAACAGCAGCAGCAGCCCCGCGACGAGCAAACTGGCGGCGAGCAGCAGTGTGAAGCTTTGCTGTGTGATCGGGGTCAGACCGCCCAGCCATGCGAGCGGCGCGGAAACGAGCACGAGTGGAATGACACGCCGCCATTCGACTTGCCCCGCGCGCGCAAAGCGTATCGACCCGCCGGTGACGACGACCACGTTGCAGAGCAGCGAAATGACCGGCAGGATCGTATAGCCGACCCCGCCGAGCGTCAGCAGCGCGGTATAAGTCGATCCACCGCCAAAGCCGACGCTGGCATAGAGCAGCGCCGTGACGAAGAAGGCGATTGCGAGGCCCACGCCGCCCACCGGTTAAAGCGCGCCGTGGCAGTGCTTGTATTTTTCACCCGAACCACACGGACACATAGCATTGCGGCTGACGCGGCCTACCCAATCGGCAGGATCTTCGCCAAATTCTTCGAATGGCTCGGGCGTGACAAATTGCAGCGGCGGCAAGCGCGTGGTGACGAGCCCCATCGGGTTGTTGTCCGCCGGCGGAAGCGAACCGAAATCAAGGCTGGTGAAAATGTCGGGCATCTGCGGCAACGACGCGCTCGGCAGCGCTTCGAACTGCGCGTACGACAGCACCTTGGTCACATCTTCACGGATCATCACGAGCATCCGTTCAAACAAAGCAAACGCCTCACGCTTATATTCGTTAATCGGCGTTTTTTGCGCATAGGCACGCAAATGGATCACCTGACGCAACGCATCAAGCGTTGAAAGATGTTCTTTCCAGTGATGGTCAAGCGACTGTAGCAAAACACTTTTTTCAACATCGGCCCAGGACAGGCTCAACTGTCCCTGATCGTACAACCGCAGCGCATCGGCTTGTTTGGATTCAACATTTGCATCAGCCGCCTGCCGGACGCGGTTTTCAATTGCTTCGGGTTCGATGCCATCTTCACGGAACCAGTCATCAATCGGCAGGTCGAGCGCGAGGACATCCTGCGCGCGCGCCTTGAGCCCCGGCGCGTCCCACTGTTCGGGATAGCTATTGGGCGGGCACGCCTCGCCCACCAAACCATTGATCGTCTCGCTGCGCATATCGATCACCACATCATCAACGGCTTCGGCATCCATGATATCGCCGCGCTGTTCGTAGATCACCTTGCGCTGATCGTTCATCACATCATCATATTCGACAACCTGTTTGCGGATGTCGTAATTGCGCGCTTCAACCTTTTTCTGCGCGGTCTCGATCGCCTTTGACAGCCATTTGGAGCCGATTGCCTCGCCGTCGGCCAGATTGCTGTTCATCATCTTGGCGAACATTGTGTCGGGGCCAAAAATGCGCAGCAGATCATCGTCGAGCGACAGGTAGAATTTGGAAAGTCCAGGATCGCCCTGCCGCCCCGAACGTCCGCGCAACTGATTATCAATACGCCTGCTTTCATGACGTTCGGTCGCGAGCACGTAGAGCCCGCCCGAACTGAGCACTTCAGCCTTTTCGACGACGATTTCGGCCTTGATGCGTTCAATCGCGGTGTCTTTGGCATAGCCTGCTTCCATGTCGGACAATTCGTCCTCGATCCGAAAATCAAGGTTTCCGCCAAGTTGGATGTCGGTACCGCGACCGGCCATATTGGTCGCGATCGTCACCGCCCCGCGACGTCCCGCCTGCGCAACGATGTGCGCCTCCATCTCGTGGAACCGTGCGTTGAGAACCTTATGCTCGACGCCTTCCTTGACGAGATATTCGGACAGGAGTTCAGATTTCTCAATCGATACCGTGCCGACAAGGACAGGCTGTCCGCCCTGCGATTTTTCGCGGATGCTCACCGCGATGGCACCAAATTTGTCGGTCGTGTTTTTGTAAAATTCGTCCTGATCATCGACCCGCTTGACGGGTACGTTGGTCGGGATAGTGACGACGTTCATTTTGTAGATGTCATAAAATTCAGGGGCTTCGGTCGCAGCGGTTCCGGTCATTCCCGAAAGTTTGGGATACATGCGAAAAAAGTTCTGGAAGGTGATCGAAGCAAGCGTCTGGTTTTCAGGCTCGATATTGACACCTTCTTTCGCCTCGACCGCCTGATGCAGACCGTCAGACCAGCGCCGACCATCCATCATCCGTCCGGTAAATTCATCGATGATGATGATTTTACCGTCTTTTTCGATATAATCGGTATCACGCTTGAAAATCACATTCGCGCGCAGTGCCTGGTTGAGATGATGGACAACCTGCGTGTTTTCAAAATCATAGAGATTGTCGCCTTCGAGGATGCCAGCCGCTTCGAGCAGTCGCTCAACGCGCTCGGTGCCGTCCTCTGTCAGAACGATCGAACGCTGCTTTTCATCGACTTCATAATCTTGCGCGACAAGGTTGACGACGACCGCCTGCACCGATTTGTAAAGTTCGGACTTGTCGTCGGTCGGGCCGGAGATGATCAGCGGTGTGCGGGCTTCATCGATCAAGACCGAATCGACCTCATCAACCACCGCGAAGTTAAACGGCCGGTGCGCCATTTGCGCGCGATCATATTTCATATTGTCGCGCAAATAATCAAAGCCGAATTCATTGTTCGTGCCGTAGGTGATGTCGCACGCATAAGCTTCACGCCGCTCTGAATCAGACAGGTTGGGGACAATGATGCCGACGGTCATGCCGAGAAATTTATAGACTTGCCCCATCCATTCGGCATCGCGCCGTGCGAGATAATCATTGACGGTGACGACATGGACTCCGTGCCCCGAGAGCGCGTTCAAATAAACCGCAAGCGTGGCAACGAGCGTCTTGCCTTCGCCGGTGCGCATTTCGGCGATTTCACCGCGGTGAAGCACCATGCCGCCGATCATCTGCACGTCATAATGACGCTGGCCAAGCGCGCGCTTGGCGGCTTCACGCACCGTTGCGAACGCTTCGGGCAGCAACTCGTCAAGCTCAACTCCATTGGCCAGCCGTTCGCGGAAGATCACCGTCTGGCGTGTCAATTCGTCGTCAGTAAGCGCCGAGATAGTGGGTTCAAATCCGTTGATCCGATCAACGGTCTTTTGCATTGTCTTGACGTAACGATCGTTCGACGATCCAAAAATGGCTTTAGCGATGCCAGCGAGCATAGAGTTTTCCTAAATTGAAAGTGTGGCTTGGTCGACGCTCCCCCTGTTCGGGCGCAGATGCGTCGCTTTCAAAGCCGCTATGTTGTGGAGTCCGGGTTTAATGCCCAGAGGTTCGTGCGCGCACGCTATAGCCGCGCGCGGTCCGATATGTACGTCCGCTGCGAAAGCCGTGTTTCAGCACGGTTCGTTTTAATCGTGACGCGTTGAACGGTCTTTCGTGCTGGTTGCGCAAACAAAGCTACCTGAAGCCGCTGGCGCTGCTTTGATGCCAATGCAATCTCGGCACTCGCCTGCACATCGCGGGGCGCGCTGAGCGTCAGCGCATTCTGCGCCGGACGCGTCGCCTCTGCCGCTTGGGCAGCAGTCAGGCCGGTCATCATCGCCAGCAGAATGAGAAATGCGCGTGTAAGCATAGTTAGACCATAACATATAAGCATGAACAGGGCGTTCGTCTATCCCTGTGGCGATCGGCGTCGCGCGCAAATGATTAGAGCGCGGTGCTTTTAATCTGCACCACCCGTCATTGCGAGCGAAGCGCGGCAATCCAGCGGCACCAGAGACAGGATTGCCGCGCTTCGCTCGCAATGACGATTCACATTTCTTGCACGCCGCCCTAGGGCGTGTTGACAAAGGGGATTCCCAAACGGCGTAGTATCTGATTCAAGGTAGCTTTTGAGGAGGCTATCTTGATCCGGGGTTTAATGAGCGACG
>JAYVVW010000197.1:0-6432 GCA_043786595.1 Sphingomonadales bacterium
ACTTGCCAGCGACAGACAAAACCAACATCACACAACAGTCGCGATCAACGACTCTCATCTTGATCGTCGCAAACTCTCATCCAGATCGTCGCGCTACACTGTAGCCGCCACGGGATCAATCCTGATGTACGCAAGCCTGGGCCTGCCTATTTGGGTGGTCATATAGAACGGTTGATCGGGACGATGGTCGGAAAACTGAGGCTTTTGCCGGGTTCGACGGGTTCGAACGTCACACAGCGGGATGGCTATGACGCTGAGAAGGCAGCTGTGATGACGCGTGCAGAATTTGAACGCTGGCTGCTCTATCAGATCGCAATCTAACACAATCACCCACATGCGGCGCTTGGCGGGCAGTGCCCGGCACAGGTATGGGAACGAGAAGCCGCACAGCACGGCCCGCTCATCCCGGTTTCCATCGACCCGGATCAGCTTTTTCGCCAGTTCTTGCCCTCAAAGCTGCTTACGGTTCACTCCAAGGGTGTCGTGATCAACTATCGTCATTATTGGCATAAGGCGCTGAAGGACAGGATTGGTCAGAAGGTTGAGATCGGCTGGGATGAACGCACGATCCAGCGTGTTTACGGGGAAATTGATGGGCATTATGTGCAAATGCCCGTCACCGGGCGTTATCCTGACGTCTGTGCAAGCGAATGGGAAGCCGAGAGGGCACGGGTCAGGACCTCTGGGAAAGCCTATCAGGCAGATGGTGCACGAATGGCAACGGCGCGGGCCATTGTTGCCGCCAATCGGGAGATTGTCGACGCTGGCGCCAAAACCAAGGAAGCCCGCAATAGGGTCAAGCGCCGCGAAGGGGAAGGCCTGACGCTCGCTGACTTGAGGACTTTCCCAGTGCCTGAGCCGCCCATCATTGCGTGGAAGCCAATCTCAGAGCTAGGCTATGACGACTGGCTCAAGGTGCGGACATGAACGCGCCTGGTTACCCGGCCCCAATGGTTCCTGCTTCGCCATTCTGGATTGACTTCGAGGAGGCGCGGGACGCTGTCGAAACCATCGTCGATGTGGCTCATGACGATCAGGAAGAACGACCAACCTGCATCGTTCTTGTCGGGCAGTCGGGTATGGGAAAAACCTCGATTTTGCGGGAAGCCCAACGACGCTTGGTCGCTGACTTTCCGCAGCCTGAGCGTTGGGGCGAAGCCCGTTACCAACCCGTCATTCGCGCGATCATTCCATCAAGTCCGACGTCGCTAAAAATCAATCTGACATTGTTGTGGAAGCAAGGGTGGATAGTGAACTCTGCGACCCACAAGACCGCTGATCTCCGAGTTGTGGACTTGTTGGCAGAACAAGCGACGCGATTGATCGAGATTGATAATGTCCATGTCATGTTGACCGCCAACGGCGTTGCTCGCCGGGACACGCTGGATGCATTCCGGTTTTTGATGAGTGCGGGCAATGTGCCGATGGTTGTGGCAGGGCTGGATAGTGCTGAAGACATATTCTCAGACGATCCAGAGCTGGCATCTCGGTCCATCATCCTCAAATTGCCACTGTGGGAGCGCGGAGAGCGTTCTCAGAGGCTCATCAGGGCGTTGGCAAGGGGAATGAGGCTCAATGAGCCTGAAAGGCTTGCAGAGCCTGATTTTGCGGAAAGACTCTGGACAGTGAGCCGAGGCGTGACAGGAAGTTTCAAGAAAGTGCTCCATTGGTCCGCCAAGGTGGCGAAGCGCAACGGACATCAGGTGATTGAGCAAAGCGATATTACCGAAGCGCTGAAGCTGTTTCCGCCTTATCCCATGCCGTGAAACTAGCGCATCTCGAGAGGGAACCCTTGGCCTATCAGGTCCGGCTTTTTGCTCATGAATGCTTCGATTCCTGGCTTGACCGCATTGTCAGGCTGCATGCAACGACACGGTCCTTGCTGTTCGGGCATCTGGATATTGATTCATCACTTGCGACCCGTGACTTGGGCATATCAGGCTATGGTCGGTTCGGCGGCATGGATCAAATGGCTGCGACACTGGCTTGGGCGACGGGCAACGACGCCAAGTTGGTTGTTCGCAGTCTGATGGCCATTGAACAAACCTACGCATTACCGCGCGGAATGCGCGTCTTTGGCTGTGCCCGTTGTGCTCAAAACTGGCTTCTAGCGGGCGAACAATGCCGGGTTTTGCGCAGCTGGATTTACCGGACCAGCTGGCGCTGCGAGAGGCACGCGCTGATTTTCTCGGATTTGCGTAGGTTTCTCGACCCGTCGCGCAAGGACCGGGACCTCATGCTGACACAGCTCCGCAGAGAAATTCGGCGAATGCGCGATCTAGAACAGGCGACGAGTTTTGATGAGTTACGTCTTGCCGCGACGCGGTATAACGAAGTGGATGACCGTTATGATCAGTCAATAGTGAGGCGGCTCGAGCATCCTTGGATCATCGACGAATTCAGGCGGAACTGCTTTCACTATTCAACCAACAGATCGTCATTTATGGCGTCGTGGCACAGCGTTGATTCAACATTGGTCGATACATTTGCGGCAAATTTGAATCATGGAACTTTCAAGCCCGCGCTTCACGTTGCTATGCCCGGTGACATCCCTGCAACGGGCTATAATCTCAAACTGGCAATTGCATCTGTCTATCTTCGGCAAGTGCGGCAACATGCGGGTCGGCTGTCACACCTGTCGGGCCGCCTTGACTTGGTTTTCAAGATTTTGGTGCAAAAGCAGCAGCTTCTGTCTGCGCTAGGAAGGCGTCTGGATTGGCTTTACGACAATTATGAGATCATCCATTCGCGCGCGAACTCGCGGAAAATCATGCGTGCACGTAGTGCTGATTTCAGCCGCCGCTTGGCACATGACATCAAATTGCGGGCGCTTACGCAGAGCGCGGCCTTGTCAGGGCTGTTGGTGGCACATAGCCTGCTTGAGGACAGTGGTTGGGCCAGTGATAGTGATGTGTACGGCGAAAATGCTGATGAAATCCGGGATTTGGTTCGCTGGGAAGATATCAAGGGTGATGCCGCAAAGTTGGCCTCCAAACTTGGCTCTCGCTTTTCTCATCCGTCAGTGAATCGGATGCTTTGTCGATTGCATGTGCCGTTTCAGATCCGTTGGCGCCCAACGGACCGAAGTGATCAAAATGCAGCAACATAGCATCTGAACGATTGGCCGTGGGTGGTCTCGCGGAGAAGGAGGGCGCCCTCTGCTGCTTGGATCAGCATATGCGCTGCCTGACGCGAAACACCGAGAATCTCGGATGCTGCACGCACTGTAATTGAAGGCCTTCTTGCGACCAAGTCGATCAGCTCTCTCATGCGTGACGATTTTCGGGTGTAGACAGAGCTCGTTTCGACGCGGTGCCAATAGCGCCTTAGCCGGTCATCGAGTTCCAAAATGGCGCGTGCGCCTTCCGTCATGGAAGAGAGCCAGGCCCGGCGCCAGGCCTCAACTTGATTTGCGCTTTTGAGGTCGTCATCGTCATCACCGCCAACGGCTCGCATCCAGTAGATCTGCTGGCGCTTCATGCCGATCGCGGCCACGCCACCAGCGGACAAGCGAGAGCGTGCTGTAGCGTAAAGATCGCCGATCATGACACCGGTAACGGCATTCCCCCGCGTCAATGGCGAGACCTTGAGCCATTTTGCGGCAAGATCCGCCCCAGCGACGAGGCGCGGAAGGGCGCAATCGGCTTTGGTCTGGCGATGCCATGCAGAAATGCGGTGGTGGATGACATCAAGCGGGTTTTTCGCTGTGGCGTCAGTGTTGGCGCTGTCCCGCAGGACATTGTTGGCCATCAGCCATTGGACCATGGCGTCCGCAGTTGGGGGCTTGCCTGGAGGCAGGGAGCGACCAAACAGGTTGGCAAACTCATATGGCCATTGCCGGATGGCACCGGGTGAATGCCCATAATCGAGTTCAAGTGTTGCGGGCGAGACGAGCTTGCCTTCAACAAAGCCTAGCGCTTCTTGCTCCAGCAGGCGCAGCTGCGCGTTCATGATGTTGGGTCGCGGGGAAAGCGCTACGCGCTCCTCGGCACGGGCCAAGGTCGCCAACGCGTCCCCATGAAGTTTAAGGAGGTCGAGGGAGAAAAATTGTTGCACAACGCAATTTCAGGGGTTTTTCACTCTATTGTCAAGATATTGATGGAATAAATTGACTCTGCTCTGAGCTTTGCACCGTTCCTCGTTCAGTTGGCGACGCCCGCCCCAAACTGTCACGTTCGGGCGCGCGGGATTTTCACCGGCCGTGTGCTCCAGACGCCGGAATATGCGCGAAATTTGGCCATATCGCACGATGAGAGCATCAAGCAGCGGTAACAGAATTTGCTTGCTCATCCTTTATCTAACGGTATCAACCGTTCAGATGGCACCGTTCTATGGAGTGTGACAATGGCGATAATCGGCTACGCTCGCGTTTCAACCGATGAGCAGGACACGTCAGCGCAGCTTGATGCGTTACGCAGCCACGGGTGCAGCATTATCTTTGAGGACAAGGCAAGCGGCAGCAACCGGGATCGACCAAAGCTTGCCCAGGCCTTGGAGCGGGCAGGGCAGGGGGATACTCTGCTGGTTGTCAGGATCGACCGCTTGGCGCGCTCGCTTTCCCATTTGCTTGAGATTGTCGAGACGTTGAGAGGGAAGGGGGCCTATTTCCGGTCGATCCATGACCCGATCGATACATCAAGCGCCCAAGGGATGCTGATGACGCAGATGCTGGGTGCGTTTGCAGAATTTGAGCGCACCTTGATCCGGGAACGCACCAAGGCAGGGATCAAAGCAGCGGTTGCCCGGGGCGCGAAGCCCGGCAATCCAAAGATGCGCGCGCGGGACCCGCAAGCTATGGCGGAAATCGGTTACGCTCACAAAGAGCGGTATCGCAACGAACTGATCGATGGCCGAGGACGCTGGTTGCCAATTGTCGAGCGATTGCGGCCGCATTTGCCTTGGGCGGTTGTGTTGCGCCAGATCCGCGCCCTCAATCCTCCCATTCGGAGCTTTAGCGAACGGACGTTGGTCAAAGGCTGCAAGGAGTTGGTGAGCGCGGGATATGCAGATCCATACATTCTCACCGCGTCGCCGCGACTGCCACCAGATTCGCGCGCGGCACGTCTTGTTGCTGACCGGCTTCACACCTATCCGCAACTCTCGCTTCGAGACATCGCGACCTGGCTCACCCGCGATGTGCGTGAGCCGACGGCACGGGGAGGGCTCAACTGGTCGGCCGAAGGCGTGCGGCGGGCCATCGTTCAGGCGAAAAGTCTTGGGCTGCTAGGCAAGAGCGAGAGTTGAGTACGTAAACGGCGAGCCTCTGCTGAATCCACTTGCCAGCATGCGTCAGCCGCCGGGCTGGGGAATGTCGGCGATGCGGGTTTTTTTGAGGCCTGTTGCGTGATGGGGATCGACAAAGCTATCACTCAGTGATAGAGAATGCCAATGCGGGTGTTCAAAGGCAAACAGTTCAGCCGTTGGGCGACCGGAGAAGCGATCAGTGATTCCGATCTTTGTCAGGCAGCAGCTGAGGCCTTTGCTGGTCAGTATGATGCCGATTTGGGTGGATATCTGTTCAAGAAGCGGATTGCCCGGCAGGATGGCGGGAAGTCTGGCGGCTACCGGACGATTTTGGGGTTCAGGAAGTCGGATTCAAAGCGAATTTTCTTCCTCTACGGCTTTCCCAAGAATGTGCGGGCGAACATCACGGTGAAAGAGCGAAGCGCCCTGAACGCGAACGCTTCGGCATTGGTGGATACCACTGACCACCAGATTGACGCGTTGAAAGCCAAGGGAACAATTTTGGAATTGGAGTGCGGAACATGAGCGACATTCTCAATATGGCCCATGATATGGCGCAGGACCTCCATGCCGTTGGCGCGATGGATGCCATCACGATGCGCATGATGGACGAGCTTTGCTTGCCCAAAAAAAGGACCTTCACCGCCGCCGATATTCGCCGCATTCGCAGCCGGACTCGGATGAGCCAGCCGATCTTTGCGGTTATGGTGGGCGTGGGTGCAAGCACTGTTGCCCAGTGGGAACAGGGTAACAAGAAGCCCAGCGGCGCGTCGGCGCGTTTGCTTGATGTCATTGATCGCAAGGGCATCGAAGCCATTGCATGAAGCGGTGAGTGAAGTTGAAGCTCACGCAACGCAGAATCTGCTTGTAAACCAATGGCTCGGGAACGCCAGTAATTCGCGGGATTCCTGAAAGGTGGCTTAAGCAAAGACGTGTGCGACTGCAGCGAATTTTTGGCGGACTAGAACAATTCAATTTGAGATCGAATGCAGCCTATTTTGTCTAGAACAATTCAATTTGAGATCGAATGCAGCCTATTTTGTCGCGTCACAATGGGCAAGCACTCCTCGAAATCTGGCGTTGGCATCAAGTCTAGGCCGTGTTGACAAAAGGGATTCCCAAACGGCGTGTTTTATGATTCAAGACTGCTTTTTGGGGAGCAGTTATGGGTCGCGGGGATTTGTCGGA
>JAYVVW010000198.1:0-8514 GCA_043786595.1 Sphingomonadales bacterium
ATCAATCAGGCACGGATCGACGAGCTCAAAAGCGGCTTTGACCGCACCGATGAGATCGACCGTGAGCGGCTGACCGCATCATCGCTCCGCCTCACCACCGATGCGGCTGATTGCCCGCCCGCTGACGCCTATATCGTCACCGTCCCAACCCCGATTGATGCGGATAACAAGCCTGATCTTTCGCCCGTCATCGGCGCAACGAAAATGGTCGGTAGCATGATCAAAGCGGGGCAAAAGCCCGTCATCATCTACGAAAGCACCGTTTACCCCGGCGTGACCGAGGATATTTGCGGGCCGCTGCTCGAACAGGTTTCTGGCTTCAAACATCACACCGGCTTCTCGCTTGGTTATTCGCCTGAGCGGATCAACCCTGGCGACCGCGAACATACCGTCGACAAGATCACCAAGGTGATCGCGGGCGACACCCCCGCAGTCACCGAAACACTCGCGCAGATTTACGGCAAAGTGACAAGCGGCGGTGTGTTCCGCGCGGCATCGATCAAGGCCGCCGAAGCCGCCAAGGTGATCGAAAATGCGCAGCGCGATATCAACATCGCGTTTATGAACGAAGTGACGCAGATTTTTGCAAAGATGGATCTGTCGATCTGGGATGTGCTTGATGCGGCGAAGACCAAATGGAATTTTCTGCCGTTCCAGCCCGGCCTTGTCGGTGGTCACTGCATTGGCGTCGACCCCTATTATCTCAGCCACCGCGCAAAGGAATTGGGCCATGAAGCGCAGGTGATCCTCGCGGGCCGTGCGACCAACGACGGGATGGGCGCGTGGATTGCCGAACAAATCCACGCACGGCGCAGCGGCACAACTGGAAATGTGCTGATGCTCGGCCTGACGTTCAAGGAAAATGTGCCCGATCTGCGCAATTCAAAGGTCGTAGACGTCATCCGCCGCCTTCAAAGCCTCGGCCATAACGTCACCGTCCACGATCCGCTTGCCGACGCCGCCGAAGCGCAGCACGAATACGGCATCGCGCTCGACGGCGACGCGCTCACCCGCCGCTATGACTGCGTCGTCGGCGCAGTCGCACACGACAGCTACCGCGAATTGGGCGGAGATGCGCTCGACGCGTTAATCAGCGACGGCGGACTTGTTGCCGATCTCAAGGCATTGTGGAGCCGGACCGCGCTGGCTAACGGCAAGGCGTACTGGTCGCTGTGATTAAGGTCTCGTGAAGCAAACGTTGCAACTCGGTGCGATCAGCGGCGCCAATATCGTCAGTGCGGTGCTGTTTCAATGGCTGCTGCTGACTATGCTTGGCCCCGGTGTTGAATCCGACGCGCTGTTCGCGGGTTTGACGATACCACAGCTTTTTTCGACAGTGGTCAGTTCATCACTGACGCATGTTCTTGTGCCGCTGCTTGCCGGTGAGGACGCCGACAGCCAACGCCGCGACACTTGGACTCTTATGGCACTTTGCACAGCGTTGTTCGCCGCGCTTTCTCTACTGCTCGTTGCAACCGCTTCATGGTGGGCACCGTGGACCGTCGCCGGATTTTCTGCGGAAGGCAAAGTGCTCACGACGCAATTTGCACAGATCAGCGTCATCGGCATGACGTTTGCCGGGATCAACGCGGTGCAAATTGCCTATGGCTATGCTCGGGGCCGCTACATCTGGGCAGACGGCGCGCCGATGACCGCCAACATCATCGCGCTTGGCCTGCTCATTCTCTTGCTGCCACGCTATGGCGCAATTGCGGCCGCTTGGATCTCGGTGGGTCGACTGATCTTTCAGACGCTGCTTCTGATGCGGGGCATGGGTGCCCCTGCCCACCCCGATTTCAGCACCGCGTTGATTGGCGAAGCGTGGGCGCGGATGAAGCCGCTTTTGCTCGGCGCGTCCTATTACAAGATGGATCCTCTGGTTGATCGCTACCTTTTATCGTCACTGCTCCCGGGCACGCTTTCGATATTTTACCTTGCACAGCAACTTTACGCAGCGGCAAGCCAAGTCGTTGTCAAGGCGCTGGCCGTCCCTGCGATCACCCGGCTGGCGATTGCGTACAAAGCTGGAGACGCAGCGGAATTTGCCCGCGATCTGCGCCGAACAACCGCAATCATGACGGGCGTTGGCGTATTTCTGATTGCTTGCCTTGTCGTTGTAGGGCAGCCAATCCTGCGTTTGATGCTGGAACACGGAAAATTCCAAGCGAGTGACAGTCGTCTGTTGTGGTTAATTCTGGTATTGAGCTGCGGCCAATTTATCTGGGGCGCGCTGGGATCTATGCTCGCCGGCGCTTTCTACGCACGCGGCGACACACGCACACCGACGTGGCTTGGCAGCCTGTCTTTTACGATCGGGATTGGGGTCAAAATCCTGATGTTCAGCTATTACGGTGTGTACGGATTAGCGATTGCAGTTTCGGTGTATTTCTTCATGTCGGTTGCGATGCTGTTGCGGTCGCTTTACAGGCACGGAGCTTTGAACGGTTCAAAGCTAGCAACGCGCGCGGTTGAAAGCAGGTTGGATGGTTGATCAAAGCATCAATTTGGACGCATCGCCCTGTCCGCTTCATCCCGGTGGTGAGGATGCGCACGTATTGCGCGGGCGCGATCGTTTGCATGATTTGCCGGGAGAGTTTGATGTTGTTCGGTGCCGCTCATGTGGCTTGATGCGCACGTCTCCCCGCCCGGGCCCAGATAGTATCGGATTTTATTACCCAACCGATTATGGCCCATATAAGGGTACAATCGTTCCCGCCGACGCTGACAACCACGGGGTAAAATCGAAGCTCGTTTTGCTTGGCAAGTCTTTGTTTGACACAAGGGCCGCGACGCTTCCTGCAATGCCGACAGGCAAGATGCTTGAAATTGGCTGCGCATCAGGCAGCTTCCTCCACAACATGGCGCAGCGCGGGTGGAGTGTTGAAGGCATCGAATTCTCGCCAGAAGCTGCGCAAACTGCGCGCGCGCTTGGTTATCCGGTTACAACTGGCGCGGTTGAAAAAATTGACAAACCGCGCGATCATTTCGATCTGGTTGTTGGTTGGATGGTCGTCGAACATCTCCACGAGCCGGTAGCCGCTCTCCAAAAACTAGCGCTGTGGACTCGCAAAGGCGGTTCGCTGGCGATTTCGGTGCCAAATGCAGGATCATTTGAGTTTCGCCTATTCGGGCCGCGCTGGTATGCGCTGCAACTACCAACGCATCTCTATCATTTTAACACCAATACGATCCGCACTCTGCTTGATGCAGGTGGATGGCGCGTTACCAAAATCCACCACCACCGCACGATGGCAAACATGATTGCGAGTGCCGGTTACTGGCTGTTCGATCATGGCCAAGTGCGGATCGGCAAGGCATTGATCGATTTTCCCGAACGCGGTGGCAGGCTGGGTGCTCTGCTGCTCTTTCCGATCTCATATGTCATGGCGCTGTTTGGCCAGACTGGTCGGATGACTGTGTGGGCAGAGCGTAAGGATTGATGAAAGTCGCAGCGTTTACCGGCGGCGTCAAGGTGCCCAGCGCCCGTTTTCGCGTGCGGCAATATATTCCGGCGCTTCAATCTTATGGCGTCATCCTCGACGAGATCGGAATGCGCGGCGGGGCTTATCCACCTGCAGCGCAGTGGCAGCGCCCGATTTGGGGGGCTGCACGATTAGCGGCTCTTGGCGTGGCGGCTGTACGTTCATATGCCTATGATGCAACGCTGCTTCAGCGCGAAATGATTTCATCGTTCACGACAGTCGAATGTTTGACGCATAGCCCGCGCATTTTCGACGTTGATGACGCGATCCACCTGCAACGCGGCGGCGGATTTGCGCGGCGGCTCGCCCAAATGTCTGAGCGGGTGATTGCAGGGAACAGCTTTCTTGCTGAGTGGTACAGCCAGTGGAACCGCGATGTCGCGATCATGCCAACCGGTATTGATAGCGACATTTATTGCCCGCGCCGCGTGCATACCAACGGTCGCATCACGATTGGATGGATCGGGACGTCGGCAAACCACAGCTATCTGACAGCAATAGAAGCCGCGCTCCGCGAGATACTGACACGACATAGCGATGCCCATCTCAAGATCGTCAGCGACCAAGCGCCCGATTTTAACATGCTCAATCCAACGCGGTGGACCTTTGTGCCGTGGAGTGAAATCGGCGAAATATCTGACATTCAAACAATGGACATCGGCATCATGCCGCTCGCCGATACGCCGTGGTCGCGCGGCAAATGCAGTTTCAAGATGCTCCAATATATGGCATGCGGTTTACCCGTCGTCGTTGCACCGGTGGGCATGAATGCAGAAGTTCTGAACGAAGCGACGCTCGGAATCGCTGCGACGAGCATCGACGATTGGGTCGATGCAATAGACGCGCTGGTCGCCTCGGCGCAGATGCGCACGCAAATGGGCGAAGCAGGGCGCGGCGTGATTGAAAAGAAATATGCGATCAATGTCCTGGCACCGCAATTTGCCAAGCATCTTGGTCACGGCTGATGGCGACAACATGAACATCAGGCAGGATATTCAGGCGCTGCGGGGCTTTGCGGTGTTGGTTGTGGTCATATTCCACGCGCGACTCAATCTGTTGCCTGCTGGCTATCTTGGCGTAGATATTTTTTTCGTCATCTCGGGGTTTCTGATCACGTCGATGGTCAAAAGCCAGATCGAGCGCGACAAATTTAGCTTTACCGAATTCTACTTCCGGCGTGCCAAGCGGTTGCTGCCTGCCGCTTACACAACATTTGCGATCACAGCGCTGTTATCGGCATTTCTGCTAACCAGCCCCGAATTCCGCCAGTTTGCCGATCAGCTTGCCGGGGCAGTCACCTTTACTGCCAATTTCGTGCTGATGCGACAGGGGTCCTATTTCGGCGGCGATGCCGATCTCAAACCGTTGCTCCACACATGGTCGCTTTCGATCGAAGAGCAATATTATCTGGTGCTGCCCGCTTTACTCTATTTCATTCCGCGCCGGTTCTGGCTGCAATTCGTTATCATTGTCGTCATACTTAGCCTGGCTGCCTGCGTGGGTATGGCACTATGGCGTCCAGACATCGCATTTTACTTTTTCCCGACACGCGCGTGGGAACTGGGTCTGGGTTCGCTGGGCGCTTTCATCATCGGGCGAAACGTCACGTCGCGCGCGTCTGCGGCACTGTTCTGGCCTGCGGTCGCGGCGCTTATCATCTTGCCAATCGTTCCGTTTGGTGGATTACATCCTGGAATTGACGCGTTCCTCGCCTGCTTTGCGACGCTGATCATCATCCTGCGTAATCATCCGCTTGCCAACGGCGCAGTGACCCGCCCACTCGCGGTTATCGGCGACTTTTCTTATTCGCTTTACCTCGTTCACTGGCCACTATTTGCCCTCGCGACGAATGTCTGGGTCGGCGAACTGCCGCTATGGGCAAAATGGTCGGGCGTTGGTTTGTCATTCATTCTAGCCTATGCGCAGTACCGCCTGGTTGAAGACCCCGTCCGCCGCGCGCCGATTAGTTTCACTTGGCGACGTGCAGGGCTGATGGCGTCATTGTCAGCCGCCGTAATCGCAATCCCCTACGCCGCAATCGCACTGGGTGCAGCGCCGCAAAGCTATGCGACCGAACGACGCGGCAATACCGGACTCGGCACATCCTGTGTTTCTAATGATCATTTTACGCCGCGCGCCGAATGCATGTCGACGTCAACGCCGACCGAGCTTGTCTGGGGTGATAGCTATGCAATGCACCTTATCCCCGGGATCAATGCAACACGCGGGGCCGAAAGCATCGTACAGGCCACAAAATATGTTTGCGGCCCGTTGATCGGGATTGCCCCTGTCGGCCATCTGACTGGCGCCACGCAGAACGCGAACTGGGCAAGGGGATGTTTAAGCTACAACAATGATGTGATCGCGTATTTGCGCGCGACACCATCAATCCACACGGTCATTCTGTCGAGCGTGTTCAAGCAATATATGACCGCTGGCGATTTCGGAATTCTGGTGGCGACAGCGAATGGCCACCGCGAAGTTGTTGGCGGTATCGACCCTGTGTTGCGTGCAATGACGCAAACGGTCAAAGTGATCCGCGCGATGGGGAAACGCGTTGTCGTGATCGCGCCGCCGCCTGCGCTTGATTGGGATGCGGGCCGCTGTGCCGAGCGAAAGCTGCGCGCAATGTCGATACTCGGCGAATACCCAAACTGTGACATTCCAGACGGTGAATATCAGGCAAAACGCAAGCTTGTTCTCACCTTCCTCGCGCAATTGCCACGTGACGCTGGCGTCAACGTCATCATGTTTGATGATACCTTGCGCCGGGGGAACGGCTATGCCGCCAATGATGGACGGACGATCCTGTACATCGCAAACGGACACCTCTCCTATGCCGGGTCGGTCCTGCTCGCTAGGAAAATGGACATGGGCGGCCTCATCAACCGCCTAGCCAAATAGCTTCACTGCGCGCGCAGCCACGCCTGAAACATCAGCACGCTCCACAGCTTTGACACCCAGTTGCGCGTGCCTGCGCGGTGCTCGTCCCACGCGGAGCGAACAAGGGCAACGTCCCAATATCCTTCTTGTTCAAGCGCTGCGGCGTCAAGCAAATCTTCGGCCCAGTCGTGGAGCGGCCCGCGCAGCCAATCGCCGACAGGCACGCCGAAGCCCATTTTCGGACGCTCGATCAATTCTTTGGGCACATAGCGGTAGAGCAGTTCGCGCAGCGGCCATTTCGTCACGCCGTCACGAATTTTATATGAAAGCGGCAGGCTCCACGCAAAGGCGATCAGTTCGTGATCAAGCATCGGCACGCGCGATTCGAGCGACACCACCATTGATGCGCGATCAACTTTCACCAAGATGTCGTCGGGCAAATAGCTGATCGCATCAAGCGCCATCATCGATTGAACATCGTCGATCCCGCTCAAATCAGGCCGATTGCCGGTAAGCCAAGTTGGCGGCTCATGCCCGCCGCGTACCCAGGCCGAGGGGTTGCTCTCGCTCGACGCCAGTTTAAGATAAAGTTCGGCGACGCTGCTGCTGTCGAGAACGCCCGCACCCTTGTGGATCTTGTCACCAAACATGGCGAAGCGGTTTGGCGCGATGGCGCCGCCAACCTTGTCCCACGCCGATGGTGAAAGGCGCGTCAGCGCGCGCGCGGCCACAGACCGTAGCGGGCGCGGCACGCTCGCCATGCGCGACCAGAGTTTGGCGGTAAAGGCATAGCGGTTATATCCGCCGAACAGTTCATCACCAGCATCACCAGACAGTGACACCGTGACATGTGCGCGCGCCAGCTTACTGACAAGGAACGTGGGGATTTGCGACGAATCCGCGAAAGGTTCGCAGTACATCGACGGCAAATCGGGAATGACCGCCAGTGCGGTCGCTGGATTCACATACATCTCATGATGCTCGGTGCCGAGATGCGCTGCGACCGCCTTGGCATGAACCGCCTCATTGAACGCCTCTTCGGAAAAACCGATCGTGAAGGTTTTTACGGGCCGCGAAGACTGCGCCTGCATCAGCGCAACGACTGTCGACGAGTCAATCCCGCCCGAGAGAAATGCGCCTAATGGAACATCGGACACCATCTGCCGCGCAATTGCTTCCCGCGCAATGACTTCGAGCGCATCAACTGCGTCGGTCGGCGATCCGGCAAATTGATGGGCCTGCCCGTGCCGCGCAACATCGATCAGCGACCAGAATGTTTCGATAACAGGTTGGGGATTCGCGCGCGAAAGTGTCAGGATGCTGCCCGGCGTCAGCTTCGCGATATCTTTATAGATGCTATAGGGTGCTGGCACATAATTGTGCCGCATGAACAACGTGAGCGCGCCGCGATCAATCTCACCCACAAACGCGGGATGCTGCTTGATCGCCTTGAGTTCGGAGCCGAACAGGAAAGTACGCGCTTCGCCCTCACCCTGCCAACCGTAATAGAGCGGCTTTTCACCAATACGGTCGCGCGCGAGGCTTAACATTTGCGTGTCGCGGTCCCATAACGCTAGAGCAAACATGCCCGTCGCGCGCTCAAGTGTACCGCGCAGCCCCCAATGTTCGATCCCGGCGAGGAGCACTTCGGTATCCGAATGACCGCGCCAGATCGGCGGCACACCGTCTGCTTCAAGCGCGGTGCGCATCACTTCATGATTATAACATTCCCCGTTGTACGCCAGGACATATCGGCCACTTGCCGACGCCATCGGCTGATGCCCCGCGGCCGAAAGATCGATAATCGCAAGCCGCCGGTGGCCAATCGCATAGCCCTGCGCCGCGTCTTGCCACACGCCGCAATCATCAGGCCCACGGTGCGCAATCACGTTCGCCATTCGCGCGACGTGGTTGGTAAGATCGTCGGCAGTGGCCGAATTACTGTGTGTTAGGAAGCCTGCGAACCCGCACATTATGTATTACTCTTGTCGACCAGCATTTTATAATGCGCAACATACAAGTTTGAAACATGACCCATTTCATAATGATCAAGGATGCGCTGTCGCGCAGCGCGCCCAAGTTGGTGACGATCAACAGCGCACAGTCCGGAAAGGGCAAGCAATCCTTGCGCGAGCGCAGTTGGGTCGTT
>JAYVVW010000199.1:0-2030 GCA_043786595.1 Sphingomonadales bacterium
CTCTTCAAGGCTACTAATGACGAAAAAAGCCTAACCCCGTGTCAAGCACGGGGAGACGAAAGTCATTAGTCTAATGCCATCACGCCCTAATCAATCGGCAAACAGCAACACAGGCATTTCGAGCAATTTCTTGACTGCCTGAACAAAACTGGCGGCGTCCCAGCCGTCGACGACGCGGTGATCGCAACTGATCGAGAGATTCATCAGCTTTGCACGGCGGATTTCCTCACCGCCCAGTGCATTTTTGGCAAACACCGGGCGCTCGACAATCTTGTTCGGACCGATGATCGCGACTTCGGGGCGGTTGATGACGGGCGTCGTCGCGATCCCGCCAAGCGGCCCAAGCGACGTGATTGTCAGCGTCGAGCCCGACAGTTCGTCGAGCTTCGCTTTGCCACTGCGCGCGGCTTCGGCAAGGCGACCGATCTCGCTTGCCAGTTGCCAGACGTTGCGGCTTTGCGCGTCGCGGATCACTGGCACCATCAGCCCCGCATCGGTCTGCGTCGCCATGCCGAGATGCACCGCACCGTGCCGCGTGACAACGCCCGCATCATCGTCAAAACGCGCGTTGATCATCGGAAACTGGGGCACCGCTTTGCAGATCGCAACAATCAGCAGCGGCAGCATCGTCAGTTTGGGCCGTTCACCGCGATTGGCGTTGAGATCGGCGCGCATGGCCTCAAGCGCGGTAACATCAATTTCATCGACGTACGTGAAATGCGGGATCGCGCGTTTCGATGCCGCCATATTTTCGGCAATGCGCCGCCGCATGCCAACGACTTTGATTGCCTCATCGGCGCGCATTTGCCCCGCCGGAGCAAACCCCTGCCCCGCACTGTACGAAAGGAAAGCATCAAGGTCAGCATGGCGGATGCGGCCCCCTTCGCGCGCCTTGACCGAGCCGAGATCGACGCCGAGCTCGCGTGCCCGCGCGCGGACAGCGGGCGAGGCAAGCGCCTGCGCGCCCGGAATTGGCACTGCAATTTCCACGGCATCAGGCGGAGGCGGCGGAATAAAATGCTTGCCTGCGGGTGGTTCGGGCATTTCCTGCTCGACGATGTTTTCAAGATCGCTTCCGGCGAGCAGATCAACTTTGGTTTCAGGCGGGGTTTGAGCGGCCACGTCCACTTCACCCGCCTCAGCATCGGTTTCAATCACCACCAGCGTCGATCCGATCGGGATCATGTCGCCCACTTCGCCCGCAAGCGCGACGACGATGCCAGACACGGGCGATTCCATTTCGACGGTTGCCTTGTCGGTCATCATGTCGGCGATGCCCTGATCCTCGCTCACGCGGTCACCGACTTTGACGTGCCAATTGACAACTTCAGCCTCGGCAATGCCTTCGCCGATATCGGGCAAGCGAAATTCAAAGCGCGCCATGTCTAATCCTTCATCACTTTTTCGATCGCCATGCCGATACGGATCGGCCCGGGAAAATAGGCCCATTCAAGGCTATGCGGATAGGGCGTATCAAACCCCGTGACACGCTCGACAGGCGTCTCAAGATGGTAGAAGCAGCGCTCCTGAATTAGCGCCGCCAGCTCTGCTCCAAAGCCCGATGTCCGCGTTGCCTCATGGATCACGACACAGCGCCCGGTTTTCTTGACCGATGCCTCGATCGTATCAATATCAACCGGCAGTAAAGTACGCAAATCGATCACATCGGCGTCAACCCCGAGTTCTTCAACAGCGGCAAGCGCAACATGAACCATTGTGCCGTAAGTCAGAACGGTAAGGTCTTGCCCAGCGCGGACGACCTCTGCTTTGCCGAGTGGAATTGTATAATAGCCTTCGGGCACTTCGCTTGCCGGATGCTTCGCCCAGGGTTTGACCGGTCGATCATAATGGCCATCGAATGGCCCGTTATAGATGCGCTTGGGCTCAAAAAAGATCACCGGATCATTGTCTTCGATTGCGGCAAGCAACAGCCCCTTGGCATCGTAAGGCGTCGACGGGATGACGGTTTTGACGCCGCAGATGTGGGTGAAGATGCTTTCGGGCGACTGGCTGTGCGTCTGCCCGCCAAA
>JAYVVW010000200.1:0-7652 GCA_043786595.1 Sphingomonadales bacterium
CGCGACTCGCGTGGCAAGCGCCCGCCCCCCGGCGACGCCTGACCAGCACCAGGGACACTGTTGCGTATTCGGCACAGTCATTGGCAATTCGACTGCCACTTTCTATTCGGCAAATGACATTAGCCAGCGGAATGCCTACGACCAAATTGCTGCAGGCGAACCAAGGTTCAAGGAGGAATTTAGCTCCGATATCGGTCAACAAATAGGCCGAATTGTCGAGCTAAGGGAGAGCGACGCATTTCGTCACGAGGGCGGCCGGATTGGAAACGATCCGGCCGCTTTTGTTCATGCTCAGCCAGTGGACATGATGGTCTCGCGCCTCAGCCCTTAGGTTTCGGTTTGTTATGGTTGACGTATAGCAATGCCGCTGCGATCGCTGCTGACCCGATACCAAGCCCGATACCCGCTTTAATCATCTTGGATTTCTTGGCTTCGTCGGCCTTTGCAGCGGCTTCGGCGGCCTGTTTGGCATTGGGAACGTCGAGCGTGCCATCATCTTCGGTCATTACATGCTCCAGAAAGCGAAATGTTACTGAGGCCAGCCTAGCCGCAAATTCGCCGCGATTCTACTCCGAAGCTTCGGCAATTTCAGTCAGGAAATTTCCATCGAGAACGCGGATTTGGCCATGTTCGAGCGCAATGATGCCGTTATCGGCCCAAGTGCTCAATTGGCGATTGATATTTTCCCGACTCATGCCGGCAAAGCTGCCAAGCTCGCTCTGGCTCAATTCAAGGCGCAGACGGCCATCATTGCTGTTCTTGAGCGTCAAACGCTGAAGGAAGCGCGCGAGCCGCGGCCCCGATGAAAAGGCACGGTCACTTTCAATTGTCGCATTGGTTTGACGCAGGCGACGCGCGATTTCTTTCATGAACCGCCATGCCATGCCGCGCTGCCGCTCAACAAATGTCGCAAATGCCTGTCGCGTCAGCCGCAGATAACTGCCATCGCTGAGCGCGATCACCGATGCGGTGCGATCGCCCCCGTCAATTACCGAAATCTCACCCAGCACCGATCCGGGATCGGCATAATCGAGCGTGATTTCGCGCCCGTTCTGTGCCACCATCGTTACCCGGGCATTACCCGTCAAAAGGATGATAAGCGCATCGCCAGGATCACCTTGGAGCAGGAGCGTCTGCCCCTTTTTCATCGTGGCTCTGGTTGCAAGCGACAGGAGGTCGGTCAGCTCCTCGGTTGAGCAAGTGGCAAACAGACTACCCGCAGGTAACAAACTCAGCAGTGCATTTGCGTCCATGACCCACCCAATCATTAGTGACCAACAGCCAATAAACGCAAAAAGCTGCGTCCTGTCTAGACCATGTTCAAAACTTTTCGACAAGTCCTTTGTAAATTTATACGCGCAATCAAACCATTAGACGCGTGATTGCACATGATGACGTGAGTCCCAGCCCGCGTTTCATTGCCGGATATGCGCGGACTGCGGCCGCTGTAATCGCCAGTTCAAGACGTACCGTCCTGCCATAGGCCGCCTCAATTGCGTCACCCAGTTCTCCTGCTTGTGCCGAATGTTGTGCAATCGCTGCGCCAAAATCAAAACCAGTGCGCAGATATCCGTCATGCGGTTTCGCAGACAACGCCGCGTTCACAATCTCGCGGTCGACACCGTCAGCGATTGCACCGCGTGCGGCCGTCAAAGCGCAGGGGCCACAATCTTCGACCAATGTTGACCCGATCCGCGCCATGTGGAACAGGTCAGCCGGTGCTTCGTGACGGTGCATCGCGAATGGCATGAAGTGCGTCAGCTTTTCAAACGCGTGCCCCGGGGCATCGGCAACCTCTTTGAAATAGGCAAGTTCATCGGGCGATACTTTCCCGATTGCAGCCAAGATCGCAGCCTTTGGCATTCCTGTAGGGCTAATCCTTTGACGCAAAACCATCAGTCCAATCGCGATCCACACGAGAAGGGGCGGCCCGATCACGACAGGCGCATCGCGCCAGAACACACCCGGAGCGCACACTCCCGCCGCGACTTCCCACACATGGAGCGCGCCGTGGGTGCTCAGCCACAATCCACCCGCCGTTGCCGCCAGCCACCGCCCCGAAAGATTGCGGACGGCATAGGCCAGCAACATGCCAGAGCCGATATAAGCGAGGCCAATGTCACGAATGAAATGCGCGTTTGGTGGGCCGGTAAACTTGACAGTCGGTATGGCTTGATACCAGCCGTAGGGGTTCCACAACATCAAAGCGCCGTTGGCGAGCGCTATCAAAGCGACAAGCGCAATCAGCATTTGCGCCACCCTGTCGAGCATGTCTGGTTTACCCATATTCCCCTCCCTTTTACATTACCGTCGCCCGACTGGTGCCGGGGCTGGCGTCCCCAAGAATCGCGGTGCCGGGCCTGGCTGATCAAGCCCGTCGAGTTTGACGAAGGTGCCCCGCGCAACATTGTGTGGATGGTCAAGCGCGTCAGCCATTGACAGGATCGCGCCAAAGCAAATATCGGTGCCTTCCATCACAGACTGCCAGTGACGTTGCGACTGCGATTTGAAAATGTCGGTCAACCGGCTTTTCAAAAGCGGCCACTGCGCCTTGTCCATCTGCGCGTCGAACGCTGCATCTTCGGTCAGCCCGAGCTTTTCGCGAAGCAGAGCGTAAAATTGTGGTTCGATCGATCCTATCGAAACGAATTTGCCGTCAGCACATTCATAGCTGTCGTAAAAGTGCGCAGCGGTGTCGAGCATGTTGGTGCCGCGACTGTCCTCCCACGCGCCAAGCCCGCGAAACCCCCATTGCATCGCGTGGATCACCGATGCGCCGTCGGTCATCGCGCAGTCGATCACCTGACCATTGCCCGTTGCGCGTGCATTGAGGATGCCCGCCACCATCCCGAACGCGAGCATCATCCCGCCGCCCGCGAAATCGCCGATCGCGTTGGTCGGCGGCGTTGGCTTTTGATCGGGGCGGCCATAGCCGTGGAGGTTTCCGGTGATCGAGATATAGTTGATGTCGTGCCCTGCCGCCTGCGCAAGCGGCCCATCCTGCCCCCAGCCCGTCATCCGGCCGTACACAAGCTTGGCATTGTCGGCGTGAAGCACATCGGGGCCAAGCCCGAGCCGCTCCATCACGCCGGGGCGAAATCCTTCGATGATGCCATCAGCGGCGGCGACGAGTGCGCGGACTGTAGCAATGCCCTCCGGCGATTTGAGATCGGCTTCGATCCGTTCACGGTTGCGCGACAGCACATCGCGCCCCTTCATATCGGGCGCACCCGCGCGGTCAACGCGGATAACGCGCGCGCCGTGATCGGCCAGCATCATCCCGCAAAAAGGGGCTGGGCCAATCCCCGCCATTTCAATAATCGTTACGCCGTCGAGCACACCCGCCATTGCAATCTCCATGTCGTTATTGGCTTGACGTTGGCGCGACGCAACCGAGCCGTCAAGCGTTTGCGCTTGATTGCTGCACTGCACACAGTTAGACGCTCAGCATGTGACAGGTTCTGCGCAAGCGGATCAAAAGGGAAGCCGGTGAAGACCCGGCGCTGTTCCCGCAACTGTAACCGGTGAGCGAGGCTCCGATACACCACTGGGAAACCGGGAAGGTGGAGCCAAGCACTGACCCGGAAGCCAGGAGACCTGCCTGCCACAGCTGGACTTTGCGCGTGCGGGAAAACACGGGCGAACGGAGGTCTCTCCGCGTGACGGCAGTTGGTGCAACCGTCACATGAGGAGATTTTTCCGTGACCAAATTGATTTTAGAACCGTCGCCTCTTTGCGCCTTTGCGCCTTGGCGTGAGAAAAAGAATTGTTTCACGCAAAGGCGCAAAGGCGCGAAGATGTGGCTTCCGCTGTTGGCCTTGTTGCCGATGCCGGTCATGGCGCAAAGCTCTGAGAATGCAGAAGGCACATACCAAAATGGAGATGTTCAACCGGAGGCTGTTGATCGTCGACCAATTGTTGTGACTGCCACGGGCGCGGGGCAACTGTTGATCCAATCCGGACAAACCATCACGTTGCTCGACCAGTCACTCATCCAGACCCGCCAGACCACATCGATCGCCGACCTGCTCTCCACAACTCCCGGCGTCACAGTCTCGCGCAATGGCGGCCCCGGCAAGACGACTGCGCTGCGCATTCGCGGGGCGGAGGGCGATCAGACGCTGACGCTGATCGACGGAGTGCGCGTCAATGATCCGTCGTCGCCGGGTGGGGCGTTTGATTTTGGCAATCTGCTGGTCGGTAATATCAGTAGGATTGAAGTGCTGCGCGGGCCAAATTCAGTGCCGTGGGGCAGTCAGGCAATCGGCGGCGTTGTTAACATCGTCACCGCTTCGCCGACCGACGACCTGTCAGGCAACGCGCGCGCCGAATATGGTTACAAGAACGCCGTCCAAGCTGTCGGCCAGTTGAGCGACACGTTCGGCATCGTCGCGGTATCGCTGGGCGGCGGTTATTTTCGCGACGATGGCATTTCGAGTTTTGCGGGCGGCACCGAGCGCGATGGATTTCGTCAATATGCAGCCAGTGGCAAAATCGGCATTGCTGTATCAGACAGTTTCGATCTCGATTTCCGCAGCTATTATGCCGACAGCAAAACGCAGCTAGACGGTTTTCCTCCGCCGTTTTTCGCTTTTGCCGACACGGCCGAGTTTTCGACGACGAAGGAATTGTTCAGCTACGCCGGTGCCAATCTGCGGCTATTCGACGACGCGTTCAAAAACCGGATCGCCTTCACGCTGTCAGACGTCAACCGCGACAATTTCGACGCGCCGGGTCAATCCACGCCGTCGTTCCTCGCACGCGGCCGGATCGAACGTTTCGAATATCAGGGCGACGCCAAACTGAGTGACAATTTTCGCGCGGTATTTGGCGCCGAACATGAAACGTCACGCTTTAACGACGGCGGTACAGCGGCAACGACCGGGCTCACGAGCGGCTACGGCCAGTTGATCGCCGACGTCGGAAACACACTGACATTGACCGGCGGCGCGCGCCTTGACGACCACCGCGACTACGGAACTCAAACAACCTTCAACGCCAATGCGGCATGGCGACCAGCCAGCGGCACGATCGTCCGTGCGAGCTACGGCGAAGGCTTCAAAGCGCCAACACTATTTCAGCTCGACAGTTTTTTCGGTAACAAGACGCTCAACCCTGAAACGGCGAAGAGCTATGATATCGGCATTGAGCAGACGTTGATAAATGACGCGCTGACAATCGGCACGACACTGTTTCTGCGCAACACGGCCAATCAGATCGATTTCATCTCGTGCTTTAATAATCCGAACCCGATTTGCATAAACCGACCATTTGGAACCTATGACAATATCAAGCGGACTCGCGCCAAGGGGGCCGAAGCGTTTCTCCGCATCCGACCGGTCACGACGCTGGCGCTCGAAGCCAACTACAGCCTGATCGATAGCAAAGATCGCGACAGCGGCCTCACGCTGCTGCGTCGTCCCAAGCACAGCGTCAACGTGGCGGTCGATTGGGACGCGCGCGATTGGCTCAAACTCGGCGGGTCAATCCAGAGCGTTAGCGACAGCTTAGACACTGATTTCCAGACCTTTAGCCGTGTCTCGCTCGATGGCTACACGTTGGTTGGCCTGCGCGCCGCTGTGCCGATTAACGGCGCACTCGAATTTTATGGCCGCGTCGAAAACCTGTTCGGCGCGCGTTATGAAACCGTCTCTGGTTACGGCGTGCTCGGGCGCAATGCGCATGTTGGCGTCAGAGCCAAATTCTGATGTGGAAGGCAATTCTTCCGGCGCTCGCTTTGGCAGGCTGCACAGCGCAGCCCGCGATTGCGCCGGGGGGAATTGTTTCAGCGAACCCTTGCATCGATGCTATATTGGCGCGGATCGCAACACCGGGTCAGATTGCTGCGATCAGCGCCTTTTCACATGATCCGGGCGCGGGTTCGGCACCGATGACGTGGGCAAAGCGCTACCCCGCGATTGGCATCACTGCCGAAGAAGTGATCGCCGCGCGCCCGCGCCTGCTTTTGACGGGCAATTATATGTCAGCGGCAACGCGCGACGCGATTGCAAAAGCCAATATCCCGACGATCGCTTTGGGCGTACCTGCAACAATTTCCGCAAGCGAGGATCAGATCGCCACAATTGCCCGCGCGATCGGCAGGCAAGATGCGGGACGCGCATTGATCGCCGCGATTGAACGCGCGGTGTCAAGCGAACCCGTCAGCGGACGCCGCAAGAGCGCGATCATCTGGCTACCCAGCGGTTTCGTGCCGGGCAAAGGCACCGTCCAAGATGAATTGTTGAAGCGCGCAGGATTTGCCAACGCCAGCGCGACATACGGGCTGACGCAGTGGGGGCAGCTCACGCTCGAAACCCTTCTGACCCATCCGCCCGATGTGATCTTCATGCCAGTCGCGATCAACGGTCAGGAAGCGCGCATCGTTGCGGCGCGGCAACGGATACTCGCCCGGTTCGGCAACAAGACGCGCGTTGTCGCGTTTCCCGAGCGCCTGTTGTATTGCGCAGGGCCAACGATGATCGAGGCCGTGACGATCATGCGACGAGCAAACAGCCGATGATGCGCCGCGCCACGCTGATATTAAGCGCCGTCGTCGCGCTCGCATTCGCGCTGTCGCTGATCATTGGCAAGGTGTGGATCGGGCCCGCATTCTGGTTCGGCGATACGCCTTACGGCTGGATCATGGCTGAACTCCGCTTGCCGCGTGCGATCCTTGGCGCTGCGATTGGCGCTGTTCTCGGGCTATCAGGCGCAGTGCTGCAGGGCTATCTCCGCAACCCGCTGGCCGATCCGGCGGTTGTCGGAATTTCGGCGAGCGCCGCGTTCGGCGCTGTGCTTGCAATATTCTTCGGCTTTGCTGTTTCACCACTCATAATCTTCGGCGCAGCGATGCTCGGCGCTGCAATCGGTATGATCATCCTCATCATTCTCGCCGGTCAGAGCGGCAGCCCGCTTGGCTTCATTCTGGGCGGAGTCATCCTTGCCACGCTCGCCGGAGCGCTGACATCGTTCATAATCAGCATCGCGCCCAACCCATTCGCGACGAGTGAGATGATCGAGTGGCTGATGGGTGCGCTCACCGATCGCAGCATGAACGACGTGTGGACCGCGCTCCCGCCGATGATCTTGGGCACTGTCCTGCTAGCCCGGAGCGGTCGCGCGCTTGATGCGCTGACACTAGGCGACGACATTGCGTTCACACTGGGGATTGATCCGCGGGCGACGCGGCTGCTTATCATCGCTGGAACGGGGCTGTGCGTCGGTGCAAGCGTTGCCGTTTCAGGCGTGATCGGCTTTGTCGGCTTGACCGTGCCGCATCTTTTACGCGGGTCGATCGGTGAGCGCCCCTCACAATTGCTTTTGCCATCGGCACTGGGCGGTGCCGTTTTGACGCTCACCGCAGATACGCTCGTCAGGCTGACGCCGGGCGTGGGTGAGGTGCGACTGGGGATCGCGATGGCGCTGATCGGTGCACCATTTTTTCTGTGGCTGATGCTACGGATGAAAGCACGTGTGCGGTGAGCATTGTTCTGGATCACATTGACGTGCGCGCGGGGAATACAGTCCTGCTGTCCGATATAAATGCGCAATTTGCGCGCGGTCGTGTGTCGGTTGTGATCGGCCCCAACGGCGCTGGGAAAACGACTTTGCTCAAGACGGTCCTTGGTCTTGTTGCACCCGCAAACGGTCAT
>JAYVVW010000201.1:0-6087 GCA_043786595.1 Sphingomonadales bacterium
GTCCGACAAATCCCCGCGACCCATAACTGCTCCCCAAAAAGCAGTCTTGAATCATAAAACACGCCGTTTGGGAATCCCTTTTGTCAACACGGCCTAGCACGGGGCGACGATTCAACTTAAAGTAATCCCGTTCTAAACTGTCCACCTCTAACCAATATCGCCCCGTTCACGGTTCGAACGCGGGTTTGCCGACGCGTGCCGTGGCCCCGGCGGGCTGACGTTTTTCAAGCGCAGAAAGCCAGGATTTTGCGCCGCTACCAATGAACATGCGGGGTTTTGACGGTGTCAGTCCCTTGGCGAACTCCCATTCGCCGATCAGGGCAAACGCTTTGTTTGCGGCGGTTTCGATTGTGTCGCCGCCGCGTAGCGCCTGATTGATCAGTGCGTCACCAAAGAAAGTCCAGTCATTACCCGGCGCACAGCCAAACGATGTGCGATCATCGTCCGATGCGGTGATGATCGCGCTTTGATCACTTGCAAGAGGCGTTACAAATTCGCCAGAATAACAGGCTGAAATGAGGATCATCCGCCGTGATATGTTCAGCTCACGCAGAAGCGTTGCCATCCGGTCGGGGGAGAGCAAACCATAGCCACTGTCTCCGTCCCGGTAAACCATGCCGATGCCGGGGCCACCGTGGCTGGTGGCATAAAGGATCAGCGCGTCTTCGTTAACGTCCATCCGCGTAGCAATTGCTGCGAGGCTGGTCGCAAGATGTTGCGGCGAACCATTTGGCACTTGGGGATTGGCGGCACCGGTTCCGGCGGCAAGCAGTACCGTGCGGCCAACCGCGTCGTAGCGGCGCGAAAGGACGCGCGCCGCTTCGGCGGCTTCACGGCCAAATACCGGGTCAGCGTCAAGACCAATGACAATGACATAGGCATCGACCACGCCGGGTCGCTGCGGTTTGAGCGCGGAAATCGCCGCGTTCAGCTTTTGTAATTGCGTATAATGCCACGCCGCACTGCGGCCCTGTTCAGAGGAGAAACCACGATTAGCCGCCGCCTGATTTTGCACATCATTCTGACACGGCGGCGCTGTTGATGACGCCGCACCCAACAGCAAGAAACCAGCAACGACCGTTTTGAACATTTTGAACCTGCCCCACACTTCCCCTGCTAGCCACCATGATTTCACCCGCTGGTCAAGCACAGTTGCGAAGCCAGCCACATGCCGCCATGATTGAACACCCCGCCCGATCCAAAAAAAGGAATAGCCCGATGAAACTTGCCAGCCTCAAAGGTGGTCGTGACGGTCGTCTCGTTGTCGTTTCCGATGACCTAGCGTGGTTTGCCTATGCCGGGCATATCGCGACGACACTTCAGGACGTGCTCGATAATTGGGATATGCTTGCGCCCAAGCTTGAATTGCTCGCAACCGACCTTGCCCACGGTGTCATCCCGCGTGAACGTTTTCATGAGCGTGACGCCGCATCGCCGCTGCCACGCGCATTTGGCTGGGCCGACGGGTCGGCCTATGTCAATCACGTCGCGCTTGTCCGTCAGGCGCGGGGTGCTGAAATGCCCGATAGTTTCTGGCATGATCCGCTCATCTATCAAGGCGGGTCGGATGCGTTTCTGGGGCCGCGCGATGCCATTCCACTCGCCGATGAAAGCTGGGGCTGCGATATGGAAGCCGAGGTCGTCATCGTCACGGGTGACGTGCCGCAGGGCGTATCAGCGGCGGATGCGCGCGGGTTCATCCGTCTGGTCGGGCTGACCAACGATGTCAGCCTGCGCGGGCTGACCGCGAGCGAACTTGCCAAGGGCTTCGGCTTTTTTCAGAGCAAACCGGCAAGCGCCTTTTCACCCGTCTTCGTCACCCCCGATAGCCTCGGTACGCGGTGGGAGGGTGCCAAGCTTCACGGCGCACTGTGCGTTGATTACAACGGCGCGCCGATGGGCCGGGCAGATGCTGGCGTCGATATGACGTTCGATTTCGGCCAGCTAATCGCGCACGCCGCCAAAACACGCGCGCTGGCTGCGGGCACGATCATCGGTTCGGGTACGGTGTCAAACCGGGGAGCTGACGGTGGGCCGGGCTTGCCGATTGCGCAGGGCGGGCTTGGCTATTCATGCCTTGCCGAGGTGCGCACTGTCGAAACGATCCTTCACGGCGCGCCCGCCACACCGTTCATGAAAGCAGGCGATCAGGTGCGCATCTGGATGGAGGACGATAAGCATCACCCGATCTTTGGCGTGATCGAACAGCGCGTGGTGAAAGTTTGAGTGGTGCGTGCCCCGTTTGCCCTTTGCGCAGCGCTCTGCCTGATCAGCATATCGGCGTCGGCGACACCTGCGGGTGACCGTGCGGCGTTAAGCGATCTTGCCGCACTTGATCTGCGCGTTGCGACGATTGCCTACCGGCTTGCGACGCGCAATGTGGCACTCTGCACCAATCAGACGCCGCAGCTTGGGATGACGTTTCACGCCGCTGTGCAGTACGGCGGATCGTTTCGCAGCGCGGCGGCTGCGATGTTCGGGCTTGGCGATATGCCCGGCGTCCTCGCGGTGGTGGCGGGCAGCCCGGCCGCAGGTGCTGCGATTGCCGTTGGCGATAGTGTCTTGGCGGTCGACGGCGCTGCTGTCGTTGGCGCGCGCGGGGCGGGGCAGAGTTATGATGCGGTCGCGCGATTTGAAGCCGCGATCGACGCCGCATCGGCATCACCGCCGGTGACGCTGCGCCTGACACGCGGCGGCGCGGCGCGAAATGTGTCGCTGACCGGCACTCCCGGCTGTGCGTCGCGTGTACAGGTTGAACCGGGCAAGAAACTCAACGCTTATGCCGATGGCACCTATGTCAAGCTGACGAGCAGCGTCGCCGAATATGCCGCCGATGACGGCGAGCTTGCCAGCGTGATCGCGCATGAAATGGCGCATAATATATTGGGGCACCGCGCACTGCTTGACCGGCAGGGCCGCAGTCGCGCCAACATCCGCAGCACTGAAATCGCGGCTGACCTGCTGAGCGTCAAGCTCGTCGCTGGGGCGGGCTATGATCGACGCGCGCCCGCACGCTTCTGGCAGCGCTTTGGCAAAAAAACCGGCGCGGGAATTTTTTCGGACGGCACCCACCTGCGCACCAAAGCGCGGGTGAAATTGCTTGAGGATGCGGCCATTGCGTCACCCAAGCCCGCGCAATAATATTTCAAACGCCCGTTTACACGGATAATTCTTACGCTAATCTGCACACCAACAGCCGGACAACCGGATAGTATCGATAGGGAGCGCCGCCGCATGGCTAATACAACCGCAACTTCAGGGGGATTCCCCGAAAGCGAAAAGACGTTTCTCGGCCACCCGCACGGGCTTTACCTGCTGTTTTTCACCGAAATGTGGGAACGGTTTTCCTACTACGGTATGCGCGCGCTGCTGATTTTCTATCTGACAAAACATTGGCTCTATTCGGATCAAAAGGCGTCGGTGATTTACGGCGCTTATACCGCACTTGTTTATATCACGCCGGTGATTGGCGGCTATCTTGCCGATCGCTATCTTGGCCAGCGTAAAGCGGTGGTGTTCGGCGGCGTGCTGCTCGCTGCGGGGCATTTGCTGATGGGGGTTGAAGGCGACGGCGGGCAGGGTGATGCCGCGCTTAATATCTTCTGGCTCGCGCTTTCGTTCATCATTGTCGGCTCGGGCTTCCTCAAGGCCAATATCTCGGTGCTTGTGGGGCAGCTTTACCCGCGCACGGACGCGCGGCGCGATCCTGCCTACACGATTTTCTACATGGGGATTAACCTTGGCGCGGCGCTCGGCGCGCTGGTGTGCGGCTATCTTGGCGAAACATACGGCTGGTCATACGGCTTTGGCGCGGCGGGCGTGGGCATGATCGTGGGGCTGATCGTTTTTGTCTGGGGGAAACCGCTTTTGATGGGGAATGGCGAATCGCCCGATGCCGCGCGGCTTGCTGCGCCCGTTGCGGGGATCAAGTTCGAATGGCTGATCTATGCGCTCAGCTTTTTGGGCGTCGGGCTGGTGTGGCTGCTGATCCAGTATCAAAGCCTCGTCGGCTCGCTGCTCGGCCTCGCAGGCGCAGTTCTGGTCGGATATGTGCTTTATACTTCGGTGGTGAAGCTTCCCGCTCAAGACCGCGACCGGATTTTCGCCGCGATGTTCCTGATTATCGGATCGATTCTGTTCTGGGCGTTGTTCGAACAGGCGGGTTCCTCGCTCAACCTTTATACTGATCGTTATGTTGATCGCGGCGGGGTGCCTGCGTCGGTGTTTCAATCGATCAACTCGATTTATATCGTGACGCTTGGCCCGCTCTTTGCCGGCTTGTGGATGTGGCTGGCAAAGCGCGGGCTGGAGCCGTCCGCGCCTGCCAAATTCGGGCTTGCGATGATGCAATTGGGCGCAGGGTTTCTGGTTCTGGTGGCGGGTGCAGTGGCAAGCGGTAACGGCGTTCCGACGCCTGTACTGTTCATCTTCCTGATCTATCTGCTGCATACGACGGGCGAGCTTTGCCTTTCACCCGTCGGCTTGTCAGCGATGAACCGGCTCGCACCCGCGCACATGGCAAGCCTGATCATGGGATCGTGGTTCTTTGCGTCGGCAACGGGGAATTTTGCTGCGGGCCTGATCGCTTCGGCAACGGGCGCCGAAAGCGCGAGCGGTGAAAGTGCGGGGCAGCAGACCGTGCTCGATGTTTACACAACGGTCGGTTGGGTCGCGATTGGCGCAGGCGTCGTCGTGCTTGTGATTGCGCCACTCATCAAAAAATTGATGCACCTCGATACGATGACCGATGAAAAAGGTGTCACAGTCAATGCGTAAGATGGTGTTGGTAGTGGCAATTGCGGGTCTCAGCGCCTGCACCCAATCATCGGTAAAGCCCGCACCAGTAGGTGCAAAGCCAGTCGCCGCCAAGTCGACTGCGGGTGCCTATCCGTCGACTTACAAGGCCTATCCCGGCGCGCCGACGCTGGTGCGCAACGTCACGATCTACGACGGCGAAGGCGGGCGGATTGAACGCGGCGCGCTGCTGTTTGCAAACGGCAAGGTCGTCAGCGTCGGCGGCACGATTGCCGATACCGCACTGCCCGAAGGCACGATCATTATCGACGGTGCTGGCAAATGGGTGACGCCGGGAATTATCGACGTCCATAGCCACCTTGGCGATTATCCGTCACCGGGTGTCGAGGCCAATTCTGACGGCAATGAAGCCACCGGGCCGGTGCGTGCCGAAGTCTGGGCCGAACACAGCGTCTGGCCGCAGGACCCCGGATTTTCTCGCGCGCTCGCCAATGGCGGGGTGACTGCGCTTCAGATACTTCCCGGATCGGCCAATCTGTTTGGCGGGCGGTCGGTGGTCCTCAAAAATGTCTATGCGCGCACGGTTCAGGGGATGAAATTTCCCGGCGCACCCTACGGCCTCAAAATGGCGTGCGGTGAAAATCCCAAGCGCGTTTACGGCAGCAAGGGTCAGGCGCCCGCGACGCGGATGGGCAATATGGCGGTCAACCGCCAGACGTGGATCAAGGCCGCCGAATATCGCCGCAAGATCGACAAGGGCGACGTTGTGACCCGCGATCTTCAGCTTGAAACGCTGGCAGAGGTGCTGCGCGGCAACATCCTTGTCCACAATCATTGCTACCGCGCCGACGAAATGGCGCAGGTGATCGATATGAGCCATGAATTTGGTTATAAGGTTTCGACGTTCCATCACGCCGTTGAAAGCTACAAGATCGCTGACATGCTCAAACGCGAGGGCATTTGTTCGGCAATGTGGGCCGATTGGTGGGGGTTCAAGATGGAATCCTATGACGCGATCAATGAGAATATCCCGCTTGTCCACAATGCCGGGGCGTGCGCGATTGTCCATAGCGATGATCCCAATGGTATCCAGCGACTCAATCAGGAAGCGGCCAAGACGCTCGCCGACGGTCGGCGGATGGGGATCAATGTCAGCGATGAGGTCGCGTGGACATGGCTGAGCTTCAACCCGGCCAAGGCGCTTGGCATTGCCGACAGAACGGGCAGCCTGCGCCCCGGCAAGATGGCCGATATCGTGTTGTGGAATGGCAATCCGTTGAGCGTTTACACGCGCCCCGAAATGGTGTGGATCGACGGCGCTTTGATGTATGA
>JAYVVW010000202.1:0-2351 GCA_043786595.1 Sphingomonadales bacterium
TCCGCTGCAACTCTCGCGCTAATCGCGGGTTATAACAGTTTCGCTAGCCGGAGATGAAGATGACCAATCAAATTGCAACCGTTGCCGATGCGCTGAATGCCGTGCTTGCCGATAGTTTCGCGCTCTATATCAAAACGAAAAATTTTCATTGGCATGTTTCGGGGCGGCATTTCCGCGATTACCATTTGATGCTCGACGAACAGGCGACGCAGATCCTTGCCTCAACCGACTTGATTGCCGAACGGGTGCGCAAAACCGGCAGCACGACACTACGCTCGATCGGTCATATCAGCCGTCTTACCCAGATTGCCGACAACGATTCAGAAACGGTCGACGCTGGCGAAATGCTCGCCGAGTTGCACGCAGACAACATCCGCCTGATCACTGCGCTCAAGACGGCAAAGGAGCTCGCTGACGCCGCCAAGGACAACGCAAGCTCGGGGCTTATCGACACATGGACCGATGAAGCTGAACAGCGCGCGTGGTTCCTGCTTGAAGCCGCCGAATAGCAGCAGGGCATTGTCTTTTCTGTTTTCCCGCAAGACAGAAACATCATAGCCCCGAATCGTCTGACCCATCACCGTTTGCGCGCGCGGTGACGGCGCTGTATAGCGCACGCCATGTCATCACTCAGACCTTGGCGCGACATCGCGCGTCGTAAATCACGCCAGATCATGGTTGGAAATGTTCCCGTTGGCGGCGATGCGCCGATCACCGTTCAAACGATGACCAACACGCCGACAAGCGACGCCAAAGCCACGATTGATCAGATCAGGCGGTGCGAAGAAGCCGGCGTTGATATCATCCGCGTCTCGTGCCCCGACGTTGAAAGTACGACCGCGCTCAAACAGATCGTGCGCGCAAGCCGCGTTCCCATCGTTGCCGACATCCATTTCCATTACAAACGCGCGCTCGAAGCCGCAGACGCAGGCGCTGCATGCCTGCGGATCAACCCCGGCAATATCGGATCATCTGATCGCGTCCGTGAAGTCGTCAACGCGGCGAAGGCCAACGGCTGTGCGATCCGCATCGGCGTCAACGGAGGTAGTCTTGAAAAAGATCTGCTCGAAAAATACGGCGAGCCTTGTCCCGAAGCGCTTGTCGAAAGCGCGCTTGACCATATCCGCCTGCTCGAAGACCATGATTTCCGCAACTATAAGGTTGCGGTAAAGGCGAGTGATCATTTCCTTGCCGTGGCGGCCTATCATCAGCTTGCCGATGCGGTTGATTGCCCGCTCCATCTCGGCATTACCGAAGCCGGAGGGCAACGCGGCGGCACGGTCAAAAGTGCGATTGGCATCGGATCACTCATCTGGGCCGGGATCGGCGATACGATTCGCGTTTCGCTCTCGGCCGAACCTGAGGAAGAAGTGCGTGTCGGCTATGAAATTCTCAAAAGCCTCGGCGTGAGGACGCGCGGCGTCCGCGTCGTTTCCTGCCCGTCATGCGCGCGGCAGGGGTTTGATGTCATCCGCACCGTTCAGATGCTCGAAGAGCGGCTCCAGCATATTTCAACGCCGCTTTCGCTCTCGGTGCTCGGTTGCGTTGTCAACGGCCCGGGCGAAGCACGCGAAACCGATATCGGGCTAACCGGCGGCGGCGCTGGCAAGCATATGGTCTATCTGTCGGGCGTGACCGATCACCATGTTCAGGATGAAGGCATGGTCGATCATATCGTCCGCCTTGTCGAAGCAAAAGCTGCCGAAATTGAGGCTGGGATCAGCGTTGCTGCATAACTAACGTCGTTCGCGCGAGGTTTCGTCGTTTTTCTTCAGCCGTTGTGGCGCAGGCGGTTCGGGCCTCGGTTGCTGTTGTAGCGGCGGCGAAGGAGTATCAGCCATCCGGTTTTTCCTTGGTCAGTGGGTTTAGATTGAACACTCGCCAAAAATCAGCGCCGCGCCGTACCAGTGTCGCTTTGGGCGGGGTGGGGCGTTCGAGCAAAATCTCCTTTGCCGGGATCTGGGGCTGATTTGATGCTGGCATGAGCGTGCACTCCAAATAACTGAAATTCATCCACTGCGAATATAAGCATTTCGCTGAGACATATAAAGGCAAATCCGGCAAGCAACAGCAAAATTGTCCTGCTGCGGGCGGCGAGCCGCCTTTCCACCACCGGGCGGTTGGCCTCTATCGCATTACTCAGCTGATCGATCATCATGTCACGCATATCATCCGCCACTTTGCCATCAATGTATTTATCGACAGTCTTTTTGCCAGCGTAGTATGATGTCAAGGCGATAGCGTGATTCCGTAGCTCGGTATTTTTGGCGGGTGTCTCGAAGTAACGAGGCATCGCAGCTAACCAGAAATATACAAAAGCAGCTACAAACAGAACCATCGAAGAAACATAA
>JAYVVW010000203.1:0-3600 GCA_043786595.1 Sphingomonadales bacterium
GAATCCATAGGCGTAGACGGTAAGTGGTGAGTGTAAACTTTGAACTTCAGAGACTATGGATTCCCGCCTGCGCGGGAATGACGAAGATGGTGAAAAACAAAAGGGCGCGGATGGTGCAACACCATCCACGCCCTTTGCGCATTCAAAACGAAGGCTGTTACGCTGCCTGCGGCAAAGCGGCCCCTTCGACTTCGCTCAGGGCATGCTTCGACTGCGCGATGATTGCGCTAAAAGTCGCGGCTTCGTGCATCGCCATATCGGCCAATACCTTTCGGTCGAGCTCGATACCGGCAAGTTTGAGGCCGTGCATGAAGACGCCGTAAGTCAGGCCTTCAATCCGCACGGCGGCGTTGATACGCTGGATCCACAACGCACGGAAATTGCGCTTGTTTACCTTGCGATCGCGATATGCATATTGTCCGGCCTTTTCAACAGCCTGACGAGCGACGCGAATCGTGTTTTTGCGACGGCCGTAAAAGCCCTTCGCCTGTTCCAGAATCCGCTTATGCTTGGCCTTGGTGGTTACACCCCGTTTGACGCGTGCCATGTGTCAGCCTCCTATTGCAAACCGTAAGGCGCCCAGCGCTTTACGGTGGGTGTGTCAGCTTCGGAAAGCACGCTCGAACCGCGATTCTGGCGGATATACTTGCTGTTGTGGCTCATGAGACGGTGACGCTTGCCCGCGACGCCGTGCTTCAATTTGCCAGTGGCGGTCATCGTGAAACGCTTTTTCACACCGCTCTTGGTCTTCAGTTTGGGCATTTTCGTCTCCTCATGTTCGACGATTCGAACCGGCCATGGCAGCCCTTTCAGCCAGGCAGGTCTTGGTGTAATCGTGCAGAAGTCGCGGGGCTTAACGGGCAGTGACGCAAAAGGCAAGGTAGAGGATCGCAAAAGGCGGGTATCGGGTGAACTGCTTTTGGCCATCACCTGGCAAAGACGGATCGAACAGACCGCTTTTTGTAGCAAGGCGCAACCGTCGTCGCGCTCGTTTTATTGGCGTTGCGTATATGGGCCCCGGCCTTCGCCGGGGTGACAGTATTTGGCGAAATCCTGTTCGCACGATTGTGCTGTGGCAAAAGACGAGCAAAATCGCGCTGTTGAGCAATTACCTGCGAAAATCAGGCGGCGGCGTTGGGGTCTGTGACGGCCAATTACAGACGGTTTGACCTGAGGTCTGGCTGCGCATCTTCCCGAGTCGCAACTCTCACGTTCACAAAATGTACGCCAACAGCGTGACGCTGTCAAGCATTAATTCGCGCTCTGTTCCCACTTTCGTGACTAATGCCCGTCGCAGGCGAGTGCTTCGAGGACATCTTCAAGCCGCGCGGGGTCGCCGAGCGCGATGACATCGCCGTTGCTTTGAGCGTGAAGCGGCTCGCCCGCCCAATCGCACATCATCCCGCCGGCACCTTCGACGACGGCGATAAGCGCGGCGAAGTCATGGAGCTTGAGGCCGCTCTCGACGACGAGGTCAATGTGGCCGCTCGCGAGCAGCGCATAATTGTAACAGTCGCCGCCCCAGATCAGGCGGCGGTGCGCGGTTTTGGCGGCAAGCGCCATGAAATGTCGGGCCTCGTGATCGCTGAAACAATGCGGGCTGGTGGTGGCAAGGATGGCGTCACCCAGCGACGCGCACGTCCGCGTTTTGGCGGCTTTTCCGTTCATCAGCGTCGGCTGGCCGACCGCGCCAACCCACCGTTCGCGCAGAATCGGCTGGTCGATCAGCCCGAGTACCGGCCAGCCACCCTCCATCAGCGCGATCAGCGTGCCAAAGATTGGCCGCCCCGCGACAAAGCTGGTGGTGCCGTCGATCGGATCAATCACCCACTGCCGCGCCGCCGCGTCACGCACGCTTCCAAACTCCTCACCGATGATCCCGTCACTCGGGCGTTCGGCTTCGAGAATATTGCGAATCGCGGTTTCGCTCGCGCGGTCGGCACGTGTGACGGGCGACGCATCGGCCTTGCTCTCAAGCCCGAATTCAGCGCGGTAAAACGGGCGGATCGCAGCCCCTGCGGCGTCGGCAAGGCGGTGCGCAAGCGCGGTGTCGTTGTGGGCCGTTATTTTGATCGTCCGGTTATCCAGATCATGGCGTTAACTTAGGGCTTTTACCATCTGCCGTAAAAGTAACCGACTGGGATTGAGCCAGTTTAGCGCTTCTCCAATAAGTATTTGCAGCCAAAGAGAGCGAGCAAATCATTATCGCAAACATCACCCACCAGCCAAAACGCTGGCGGCGTGCTTGTGCAGCATATTGTAACGCTATTGGCTGGGATGTTTTTAGATTTGCATACCGATTAGATAGATTGGGGAAATCGATTGCGGAAATTGATTCGTATATAACGTTTCGATTTCGTCGATCTCTCCGAGACTGCGCAATTTTTTCACGTGCGTTGGCGAAGTCCGTGTAGAGCTCTGAAAAATTCGGATAAGCTTTCATTACCGCGTCGACGCCGAGTTTCTTGGTTAGATTGTCAAAATCCTTAGCCATAACATCTAGTGCAGCGTCAATCGCATCATGGCGTGCGCGGTGACAATCAAAGCGAGCATCCTCAAGGTATGCCCGCACCACGTCAAGGCTTTCACCATTGTGCGCCGCTGTAAGTGCGTCTACTATCCGTCTTCCGGCGTAGCGCAATTCTTTTACCGCAGGTATGACTGCGGCTAGAGCAACCTGCTCACAACGCTTCACCGCTTCTTCAGCCAAATCCCACTCACGCAGTATGTCGGCGACAATGTCCATATGTGGGAATTGCTGAGGACTACTGACCTGCTTTGGCAACGCGCTTTGCAAGGCTTTTTGCAGCCTTGTCTCCATCAACATGCAAAGCGTGGAGCTTGTCGGCAGTCAGATAGCGCTTGAACTGAATTGAAACATTACCACGAGCATAGCGAGCAACGATATCTTCCACGGCACGCTCGCTTGCGGCAAGGTAGCCATTGTAAAATATCTTATCGTACAGGCGGCTAAACACGATTTGATCCCTTCAAAACAGCGTGGCACTTAACGTCAAAAGCTTATTTTGTCAATTACCAAAAGTTATGAATCCGCTACGATTCGCTGTCAAGTTAAAACCGCGCCTCAATCCCACAGCGACGAGACCGAACTTTCGTCCGAAATCCGCGTCATCGCTTCGGCAAGCAGCGGCGCTACGGTCAGCAACCGGATTTTCTTCGAACCGGCTACCGAATCGGGCGGCAGGATCGTATCGGTTACAACGAGTTCGGTCAGCTCAGACGATTCGACGCGCGCGACGGCTCCGCCGGACAAGACGCCGTGGGTGACATAGGCCACGACATCCTCGGCACCTGCTGCGCGGAGCGCCGCTGCAGCGTTGCAGAGTGTCCCCGCTGAATCGACGATGTCATCAACGAGCACGCAAAAGCGCCCCTCAACGTCACCGATGATGTTCATGACCTCGGATTCGCCCGCTTTTTCACGCCGCTTGTCAACGATCGCGAGCGGCGCATTGTTGAGCCGTTTTGCCAGCGCGCGCGCGCGGATAACCCCGCCGACATCGGGCGAAACGACCATGATGTTGCGCCCGCCAAAGCGCGCTTGAATATCGGCGGAGATCACCGGGGCACCGTAAAGAT
>JAYVVW010000204.1:0-22478 GCA_043786595.1 Sphingomonadales bacterium
TGATTTCGGACTCGTCTGTTCACCAAGCGCTTCAAATGTCGCCCGGATCATGTTGTAGGGGTTCGATGTGCCCGTTGACTTCGTTACAACGTCAGCGACGCCAAGGCTTTCAAACACAGCGCGCATTGGTCCACCCGCAATGATGCCAGTGCCCTGAGGCGCCGAACGAAGGTGAACGAGGCCAGCGCCGAAATGGCCCGTACCATCATGGTGAAGCGTGCGGCCTTCGCGAAGCGGAACGCGCACCATTGCCTTTTTGGCAGCGGCAGTCGCTTTCTGGATCGCCTCAGGCACTTCGCGTGCCTTACCGTGGCCGAAGCCGGCGCGTCCCTTGCCATCGCCGACAACGACGAGTGCAGCAAAACCAAAGCGCTTACCACCCTTCACAGTCTTCGAGACGCGGTTGATGTGGACGAGCTTTTCAATCAGCTCTTCGCCACCATCGTCGCTGCCTTGGCCGCGCTTGTCATCACGGCGCCCGCGATTGCCATCGCGACCACCACGACCGCGATCGCTTCCGCCCGGACCACGGCCTCCCCGCGGTACACGACCACGTGGGGCTTCGGCTTCTGCAGGTGCAGCGACCTGAACTTCGATTTCATCAGCCATTGATTAAAACTCCAACCCGCCTGCACGGGCTCCATCTGCGAGCGCTTTCACGCGCCCGTGAAACAGGAAGCCACCGCGATCAAAAACGACCTTGCTGACACCAGCGCCCAGCGCGCGCTCTGCAATCGCTTTGCCGATTGCTGTCGCGGCATCACACGTTGCGCCAGTTGACCCACGCGCATCTTTTTCGAGCGAGGAAGCGGAGACCAGAGTCTTGCCAGCTTCGTCGTCGATCACTTGCGCATAGATATGCTTGCCCGAACGGTGAATCGTCAAACGCGGACGCAAGCCACGCTTTGCAAACAGCGACGTACGCACGCGGCGGCGACGCTTTTCGAAGAGAGACAATTTTGCCATTACTTCTTCTTACCCTCTTTGCGGAAGATGAACTCACCGCGATATTTGATACCCTTGCCCTTGTAAGGCTCTGGCTTGCGCCAGCGACGGATTTCGGCCGCCAATTGACCAACCTGCTGAACGTCCATGCCGCTGATTTCGACTGTGGTCTGATCGGGCGTTTTCACGTCGACACCGTCAGGCACGGCGACGTCAACATCATGACTGTAACCAAGCTGTAGTTTTAGATTGCGACCCTGCGCATTGGCACGGTATCCAACGCCGGTGATTTCAAGCACCTTGGTGAAACCTTGCGTAACGCCGGTGACCAAGTTCTGAACCAACGTCCGCTGCATACCCCAAAAACTGCGCGCACGCTTCGTTTCATTGGCAGGCTTCACATAAAGCAGATCACCATCGAGCGAGTAAATCACTTCGCTTGCCATCGGGAGCGTAAGCGTTCCCTTCGGACCTGTGATCGATACAAATCCATCAGCGATCGAAGCGGTAACGCCTGCCGGAATTGCGACCGGCTTTTTTCCAGTGCGGCTCATCAGAAGACCTCCGCAAGGACTTCGCCGCCAACATTCTGCTCACGCGCTTCTGCGTCAGACAGAACGCCCTTTGGCGTCGAAACGATGACAATGCCAAGGCCGTTGCGAACCCGTGGCAATTCCTGCGAGCCCGAATAAACCCGGCGACCCGGCTTTGAAACCCGTGCAACGTGACGAATTGCGGGCTGGCCTTCGAAATATTTGAGTTCGATACGAATGCCGCCATGGTCACCAAGTGCCTCATCGCTATAGCCACGAATGTAGCCCTCACGCTTTAGCACATCGAGAACACGGACGCGAAGCTTTGAAGTCGGCGTCATGACGCTGTCCTTCTTGGCTTGCTGGCCGTTGCGGATGCGGGTGAGCATGTCACCCAGTGGATCGGTCAATGCCATTTTCGTTAACCTTTACCAGCTCGACTTCGTAACGCCGGGGATAAGGCCCTTGTTGGCCAGATCACGTAGCTGAATACGACAGAGACGGAATTTGCGATAATATGCGCGGGGACGCCCGGTTAATTCGCAACGATTGCGAACACGAGTCGGATTTGCGTTGCGCGGAATTTCGGCAAGCTTGAGACGCGCCATCAGACGATCGGTATCGTCCTGACCTTCGTCATCCGCAATTGCCTTCAAGCGCGCGTAGTGGCCAGCATATTGCTTGACCATTTTCTTGCGCTTTTCGTTCTTATTTATGGAACTCAGTTTCGCCATGACTTAAGTTCTCTTCCTTCTGTCTAAAGAGGAGGGAACAGGCTTATGCAGCCTGCTTTTCTTCCGTTGTTTCCAGGGGGAACGGGAAGCCGAACAGCCGGAGCAGTTCGCGCGCCTCGTCATCGGTGTTCGCTGTGGTCGTGACAATCACGTCCATACCGCGCACCTTATCGATCTGATCATAGCTGATTTCGGGAAAAATCAGCTGTTCCTTGAGGCCCATCGCATAATTGCCACGGCCATCAAATGATTTCGGATTAAGACCACGGAAATCGCGAACCCGTGGCAATGCGATGGTAATCAACCGGTCAAGAAATTCATACATCCGCTCACGGCGAAGTGTTACCTTACAACCGATCGGCATGCCTTCGCGCAACTTGAACTGAGCGACGGACTTCTTGGCCTTGATCACGACAGGCTTTTGCCCGGCGATCAATTCCATTTCCTTGGCCGCAATATCGACCTTTTTCTTATCCTGTGTCGCTTCACCAACGCCCATGTTGATAACAATCTTGTCGATGCGAGGAACCTGAAGCGCGTTCGTGTAACCGAACTTCTCCGTCATCGCCTTGACGATCTTGTCATCATAAATGCCCTTCATACGGGCCTTGTAATGCTCAGCCATTGATCACTTCCCCGGACTTGACCGCAACGCGGACTTTTTTGCCGTCCTTGATTTCAAAACGAACGCGCGTTGGCTTGCCCGTTTTTGGATCTTCGATCGCTACCTTTGAAACATGCATCGGCGCTTCGCTGCGTTCGAGACCACCCTGAGGATTGGCCTGCGTTGCCTTGCGGTGGCGCGTCGCGATGTTGACACCTGCAACAATGACCTTGCTCTGCGCAGGGAAGGATTTTGTGACTTCGCCGTGCTTGCCCTTGTCCTTACCAGACAGAACAACGACTTTGTCACCCTTCTTGATCTTCAGTGCAGACATTACAGCACCTCCGGCGCAAGCGAGATGATTTTCATATAGTTTTTCGCACGAAGCTCACGAACCACTGGGCCAAAGATGCGGGTGCCGATTGGCTCCTCATTCTTGTTGACCAGAACGGCGGCATTCGTGTCGAAACGGATCGTCGAACCATCGGCACGGTGAATGTCTTTCGCAGTGCGAACGATCACGGCGCGGTGTACGTCACCCTTTTTGACCTTGCCACGCGGTGCGGCTTCCTTGATCGAAACAACGATCACATCACCAACACCAGCAAAACGACGCTTCGACCCGCCCAGCACCTTGATGCACTGAACGCGCTTTGCACCCGAATTGTCAGCTACTTCGAGATTTGACTGCATCTGAATCATCGATCAGCCCTCCGATGCTGCGGCAGCAGGTGCTGCCTTGTCGAGTACGCGCCATGCCTTTAGCTTTGAAACTGGTGCGCATTCTTCAATGCGTACGGTTTCGCCCTCTTTGAAGACATTGCCTTCGTCATGCGCGTGATATTTTTTCGAACGGCGGATGATCTTACCGTAGAGCGGGTGTTTCACCTTACGCTCGACCTTCACCACCACCGTCTTGTCGGTCTTGTCGGAAACCACAGTTCCCGTCAGTACGCGTTTCGGCATCTCAAACGTCCTTATTTCGCAGGTGCAGCGTTGGTACGCTGTGTCTGAAGAGTTTTGATCTGTGCGATCGAACGACGGACGACGCGAACGCGCGCTGGCTTTTCAAGCTGGTTCGTCGCGGCCTGGAACCGAAGATTGAACTGTTCGCGCTTGAGTTCGCCCAGCTGGTCTAACAGCTGGTCATCGGTCTTCGCCTTAAGGTCTGCAATCTTCGCCATCATACGGCTCCCAAATGCGACGTGTCACCAAGGCGGGCTACCACCTTGACCTTGATCGGCAGCTTTTCAGCGGCGCGAGAAAAGGCAACAGCGGCAAGTGGGCCGGGAACACCGTCTAGTTCGAAAAGGATACGGCCGGGCTTGACGCGGGCGACCCAGAATTCTGGCGAACCCTTACCTTTGCCCATCCGGACTTCGGCTGGCTTCGATGAAACGGGTACGTCAGGGAAAATGCGTATCCACAACCGCCCTTGACGACGGATGTGACGCGTGATCGCACGACGTGCGGCTTCGATCTGGCGCGCCGTGATCCGTTCTGGCTCCATGGCCTTAAGACCATAGGATCCAAAGTTCAGATCGGAGCCGCCCTTGGCATCGCCTTTGATCCGGCCCTTGAAGGCCTTACGGAATTTTGTGCGCTTTGGCTGCAACATGTCTAATATTCCCTATCAGCGACGGTCGGACTGCGGACGGACGCCAGTTGTCTGCGCTTCCATCATCAACCGGTCAGTCGCCATTGGATCATGCCCAAGAATTTCACCCTTGAAGATCCAAACCTTGATCCCGCAGACGCCGTACGCAGTGTGCGCTTCGGCCTCAGCATAATCGACGTTTGCACGCAGCGTATGAAGCGGAACGCGACCTTCACGGTACCATTCCGAGCGGGCGATTTCAGCACCACCAAGACGGCCAGCGCAAGTGATACGAATACCCTCTGCACCGAGGCGTAGTGCCGACTGCACTGCACGCTTCATCGCGCGGCGGAAGGCGATACGGCGTTCAAGCTGATCGGCGATGCCCTGTGCAACAAGCCTTGAATCAACTTCAGGCTTGCGAATTTCAACGATGTTAAGCGAAACATCGCTCGACGTCATCGCACCAATCGTTTTGCGGAGCTTTTCGATGTCACCGCCCTTTTTCCCGATGATAACACCGGGACGAGCAGCATAGATCGAAATGCGGCAAAGTTTGGCAGGACGTTCGATCACCACCTTTGAAATCGCCGCCTGCGGCAGTGTTTTCATGATGAACTTGCGGATTTTCAGATCTTCAAGCAGCAACCGGCCATAGTCCTGGCCTTCTGCATACCAGCGGCTGTCCCACGTACGGTTGATCTGAAGACGCAGGCCAATCGGATTTGATTTTTGACCCATGGCTTATGCTTCCTCTTCAACTTCGCGGACAACCACACGCAGGCGGCTGAACGGCTTGACGATCTGCGCCGAGCGACCACGCGCGCGTGTCGCAAAACGCTTCATTGAGATCGACTTGCCGACGCTAGCTTCAGCGACGACGAGCGAGTCAACGTCAAGATTGTGGTTGTTTTCCGCGTTGGCGATCGCCGAAGCAAGCACCTTCTTGGCATCAAGTGCCATGGCACGCTTTGAAAAGGCGAGGATGTTAAGCGCGTCACCAACCTTGCGGCCGCGAATGAGCGCGGCGACCAAGTTGAGCTTTTGTGCTGAACCACGAATTGTGGTTGCAACCGCCAGCGCTTCCTTGTCACCAACCTTGCGGGGAGATGCAGATTTTGACATCAGCGCTTGCCCTTCTTGTCAGCAGCATGGCCTGGAAAATAGCGCGTTGGCGCAAATTCACCCAGTTTCATGCCAACCATATCTTCGTTAACCGAGACAGGAACGAACTTGCGACCGTTATAGACGTTAAACGTAAGACCTACGAACTGCGGCAAGATTGTCGAACGACGCGACCATGTTTTGATCGGCGCACGCGCATTTGCTTCCTGAGCAGTCTCTGCTTTTTTCAGCAGGTGAAGGTCAACGAACGGACCTTTCCAGACGGAACGAGCCATGACTTACCTCTTCTTCTTCGCGTGACGTGACCGGATGATCATCTTGTCAGTCGATTTGTTGTGGCGAGTGCGCGCACCCTTTGTCGGCTTGCCCCAAGGCGTCACAGGATGACGACCACCAGAGGTTCGACCTTCACCACCGCCGTGCGGATGGTCGACCGGGTTTTTCGCAACGCCGCGTGTCAGCGGACGGATGCCCAACCAGCGATTGCGACCTGCCTTGGCAAGGTTCGTGTTGGCGTTATCAGGGTTTGAAACAGCACCAACCGTAGCCATGCAATCGCCGTGGATGTAGCGCTGCTCGCCTGAATTCAGGCGGACAATTACCATTCCGCGATCGCGACCAACGACCTGAACATAGGTTCCTGCCGAACGTGCGATCTGGCCGCCCTTACCGGGCTTCATTTCGACGTTGTGAACGATTGTGCCGACCGGTGCCTGACCGATCTCCATCGCATTGCCCGGCTTTACGTCGGTCTTTTTGCCAGCGACGATTTTGTCACCGGGTGCAAGACGCTGCGGCGCAATGATGTACGACTGGTCACCATCAGGATAGCTCACCAATGCGATGAACGCCGTCCGGTTAGGGTCATACTCAAGCCGCTCAACCGTCGCTTCCACGTCCCATTTGCGGCGCTTGAAATCGATGATGCGATAACGCTGCTTGTGACCGCCGGCGATTCCGCGCGACGTCACATGTCCCTTATTATTACGGCCGCCCGTTTTGCGTTTGCCTTCGGTCAAAGCCTTGACAGGTTTGCCCTTATGAAGTGCCGAACGATCAACCAGAATCAGTCCACGACGAGCCGGGCTGGTTGGATTATAATGCTTAAGTGCCATGGCCTTAAATTCCCGTGGTCACATCAATCGATTGGCCTTCGGCCAGACGAACGATCGCTTTTTTGAAATCAGACTTGGTGTAGGGCTTGCCCTTCCACCGCTTGGTCTTGCCCTTTTGGACAATCGTATTGACGCTCAACACTTTGACCGAAAACAGCGCTTCGACCGCAGCCTTGATTTCAGGCTTTGTCGCATCGTTGGCAACGCGGAACACAACAGCGTTAAATTCGCTCGCCATTGTCGCTTTTTCGGTAATGTGCGGGCCGCGGACAACGTCGTAGTGACGCAGCGCAACGGCAGCAGCTTCGTTCTTTTTAGCCATTGAACCGTGCCTCCAGCTTTTCGACTGCCGCACGGGTCAGCACAAGTGTTTCATGCTTCAGAATGTCATACACATTGGCACCAATCGCAGGCATCACGTTGATGCCGTACAAGTTCGACGATGCCAGCGCGAAGCTGTTATCAACCATGTCGCCATCAATCACCAACGCGGTCTTACCAAAGCCGAGCTTACCAAGATATGCTGCAAGCTGCTTGGTCTTGCCGTCGGCAACCGCGAGGCTATCCATGACGACAATCTGTCCAGCAGCCGCTTTTGATGACAATGCCATTTTCAAGCCAAGCACGCGAACCTTCTTGTTCAGCGATGGATTAAAGTCACGCAGCCGAGCCCCGTGCGCTTTACCACCACCGATGAAGATTGGTGAGCGACGGTTACCGTGACGCGCAGTACCGCCACCTTTTTGGTTGCCGAACTTCTTACCCGTACGCGCAACATCTGAGCGTTCGCGGGTCGGACGCGCCGTCGCACGACGCTTTTCAAGCTGCCATGTGACGACACGGTGAAGAATATCAGCGCGGGCTTCGAGACCAAAAATGTCGTCGGCCAATTCAATATCGCCAGACGCTTTTGCGTCCATGGTCTGAACCTTGATTTTCATGGATCAGCCCTCCTGCGTTTCGGTGGCTTCAGACGCAGCAGCGACTTCAACCGGAGTTTCTGCGGGCGCATCAGCAGGTGCTACTGCGGTCAGCTTCAGGCTTGCGGGATAAGGGGCATCAGCGTGACGCGCGACCTTTACCGAATCCTTGACTTCAAGCCAGGTACCCTTTGATCCGGGAACACTGCCTTTTACAAAAAGAAGTCCGCGCTCAACGTCAGTCGATACGATTTCAAGGCACTGCTGGGTCCGCTGACGATCACCCATGTGACCGGCCATCTTCTTGCCCTTGAACACCTTGCCCGGATCCTGACGCTGCCCAGTCGAACCGAGCGAACGGTGAGACACCGAAACACCGTGGGTTGCGCGCAAGCCGCCAAAGTTCCAGCGCTTCATGCCGCCCTGAAAGCCTTTGCCCTGCGTATGACCGCTAACATCAACAAGTTGACCGGCAACGAAATGATCGGCCGAAATTGTCGCGCCGACATCGACAAGCGCATCTTCCGACACGCGAAATTCAACGAGACGTGCCTTGGGCTCGACTTCGGCTTTTCCGAAATGGCCACGCTCAGGCTTCGTCAGATTTTTGGCCTTGGCCGAACCGGCACCCAGTTGAAGCGCGACATAACCGTCACGACCCTGAGTCCGCTGCGACACGACCTGGCAATTTTCCAGCGAAAGAACGGTAACAGGCACGTGGCGCCCATCATCCTTGAACAGGCGAGTCATGCCCATCTTCTTCGCGATCACGCCAGTACGCATGATCAGTTCTCCTTAACAGAGGCCGACGGAACCATTTCCCCCGGCGTGTCAGCCCATAAATATAGTGCATCGCCCCGTCCGGGCTGGTCGTTCGCCGAAGCAAACTAGACGGGGGACGCAGCCCACAGCATCAGCGAATCGCCGAAGCTGTGCGGTATCCCTTGAGAAAGGCAGCCGTTAGGCTAGTTTAATCTCAACATCAACCCCTGCAGCGAGATCAAGCTTCATCAAAGCATCAACCGTCTGTGGGGTTGGCTGCACGATATCGAGCAACCGCTTGTAGGTACGAACTTCGAACTGCTCGCGCGACTTCTTGTCGACGTGCGGGCCGCGGTTGACCGTGAATTTTTCAATGCGCGTCGGCAGTGGAATGGGGCCGCGGATCGATGCGCCGGTGCGCTTGGCTGTTTCGGCGATATCGCTTGTCGCCTGATCAAGTACGCGGTGATCAAAAGCCTTCAGGCGAATACGAATATTCTGCGTTTCCATGTCCATTACCGATGCGAAAGAGCCATGCCCCGAAGGGCGGAAAAACTTTGGCCGCCCAATCCAATGAAGGATCGAGCGGCCGGTAGACTTTAATTACTTGGTGATCGAAGCGACGACGCCCGAACCAACGGTGCGACCGCCTTCGCGGATCGAGAAGCGCAGACCCTGCTCCATCGCAATCGGAGCGATGAGCTTGATACCGAGCTGCACATTGTCACCTGGCATGACCATTTCGGTGCCTTCTGGAAGAACGACTTCGCCAGTTACATCGGTTGTACGGAAGTAGAACTGTGGACGGTAGTTAGCAAAGAACGGCGTGTGACGACCACCTTCGTCCTTTGACAGGACATAGACTTCCGACTGGAAATCGGTGTGTGGTTTGATCGAGCCGGGCTTGCAAAGCACCTGACCGCGCTCAACTTCTTCACGGCCAACGCCGCGAATCAGCGCACCAATGTTGTCGCCAGCCTGGCCCTGATCGAGCAGCTTGCGGAACATTTCAACGCCGGTCACAACGGTCTTCTTGGTATCCTTGAGGCCGACGATTTCGACTTCTTCCTGAACCTTGACGATACCCTGTTCGACGCGACCGGTAACAACCGTCCCACGACCAGAGATCGAGAACACGTCTTCGATTGGCATCAGGAATGGCAAATCGAGTGGGCGCGCGGGCTGCGGGATCCAGCTATCGACGGCTTCCATGAGTTTGAGCACGGCTTCGCGGCCAAGCACTGGGTTGGTGTCATTGAGCGCGCACGTTGCCGAGCCTTGGATGACCGGAATGTTATCACCGTCAAAGTCGTACTTCGAAAGAAGCTCGCGGATTTCCATCTCGACCAACTCGATGATTTCAGCATCATCAACCAGATCGCACTTGTTCATGAACACAACAAGCTGAGGAACGCCAACCTGACGTGCAAGCAGGATGTGCTCGCGCGTTTGTGGCATCGGGCCATCGGTTGCCGAAACAACGAGAATGCCGCCGTCCATCTGCGCAGCACCGGTGATCATGTTTTTGACATAATCGGCGTGGCCTGGGCAATCGACGTGCGCATAGTGGCGTGCCGCGGTTTCATATTCAACGTGTGCGGTTGAAATGGTAATACCGCGCGCGCGCTCTTCAGGCGCCTTATCGATATTGTCATAGCTGGTGAAGGTTGCCCCACCCGATTCAGCGAGAATCTTGGTGATCGCTGCGGTCAGCGATGTTTTACCGTGATCGACATGACCGATCGTTCCGATGTTGCAGTGCGGTTTGGTCCGCTCAAACTTTGCCTTTGCCATTGTCTTTACACCTTCTTTTTCAAATTCTGATTCGGCGAATTTCGTCCGATGCGGACGCGCCCATAACGTCTAATTTCAAATTATGCCAGCTTTGCCTTCACTTCGTCGGCAACATTCGTCGGCACTTCGTCATAATGCGAGAAATGCATCGAATATTGTGCGCGACCCTGCGTGAATGAACGCAGTTGATTCACATAGCCAAACATGTTGGCAAGCGGAACCATCGCTTCGACCGTCTGCGCATTGCCGCGTGTATCAGTGCCCTGAATTTGGCCACGCCGCGAATTCATGTCGCCGATTACATCACCCAGATAATCCTCCGGAGTGACGACCTCGACGCGCATGATCGGTTCAAGCAATTTAATGCCGGCCTTTTGCGCCGCTTCGCGCATCGCCGCCCGCCCCGCAATTTCGAACGCAAGAGCCGACGAGTCGACGTCATGGTAGGCACCGTCATACAGCGAGATTTCGAAATCGATGATCGGAAAGCCAATCAGTGATCCGGTCGCTGCGGTTTCGCGCATGCCCTTTTCGACGCTGGGGATATATTCCTTTGGAATGTTACCGCCCTTGACTTCATCCTTGAAGATGATGCCCGTGCCGCGTTCACCCGGAGTGACAGTGAATTTCACGCGCCCGAACTGGCCCGATCCACCCGACTGCTTCTTATGAGTATAATCGATATCGACCTTTTTCGCGAGATATTCACGGTAAGCAACCTGCGGCGCGCCGACATTGGCTTCAACCTTGAATTCACGCTTCATCCGGTCAACCAGGATTTCGAGGTGAAGTTCACCCATGCCCTTGATGATGGTCTGGCCTGATTCGTGATCTGAAGTCACGCGGAACGATGGATCTTCACGTGCAAGACGATTGAGCGCGACACCCATCTTTTCCTGATCGGCCTTGGTCTTTGGTTCAACCGCGACTTCGATGACCGGATCAGGGAATTCCATCCGTTCAAGGATGATCGGCGCGTTAAGTGCGCAGAGTGTTTCGCCAGTTGTCGTATCCTTGAGGCCCGCGAGCGCAACGATATCACCAGCATAAGCAACCTGGATATCTTCGCGGTCGTTCGCATGCATCAACAGCATACGGCCAACCTTTTCCTTCTTGTCCTTGACCGAGTTCAATACAACCGAAGCTGTATCGAGCTTGCCCGAATAAATACGCGCAAAGGTCAGTGTCCCCACGAACGGATCGTTCATAATCTTGAACGCCAGCGCCGAGAACGGCGCGTCATCCGACGGTGCACGCGCTTCAACAGTGACACCGTCGAGCTTGAGGCCTTCGACAGACGGAATATCGAGCGGCGACGGGAGGTAATCAACCACGCCGTCGAGCAACGGCTGAACGCCCTTGTTCTTGAACGCCGAACCACACAGCACGGGCACGAACGAGAAGTTAAGCGTTCCCTTGCGGATCAGCGCCTTGAGCGTCGCTGTGTCAGGCTCTGTGCCGTCTAGATAGGCTTCCATCGCGGTGTCGTCTTGTTCCACAGCGGTTTCGATCAATTCATTGCGTGCCTTTGCAGCGGCATCGACGAGATCCGCCGGAATGTCAGTCACTTCAAACTTTGCGCCAAGCGACTCTTCAAGCCAGATGATCGCGTTGTTGTTGACCAGATCAACCAGACCCTTGAAGCCGCCTTCGATACCGATCGGGAGATACAGCACCAACGGACGCGCGCCGAGGCGATCCTTGATCATTTCAACGCAGCGTTCGAAGTTCGCGCCAGTGCGGTCAAGCTTGTTGACAAAACACATGCGCGGTACTTTGTACTTTTCAGCCTGACGCCATACCGTTTCGGACTGCGGCTCGACCCCGGCAACGCCGTCAAAGCAAGCAACCGCACCATCAAGCACGCGCAGCGAACGTTCGACTTCGATTGTGAAGTCGACGTGGCCCGGTGTATCGATGATGTTGATCCGGTGATCGTTCCAGAAACATGTGGTCGCAGCAGACGTGATCGTGATCCCGCGTTCCTGCTCCTGCTCCATCCAATCCATCGTTGCGGTGCCTTCATGCACTTCGCCGATTTTGTAAGATTTTCCGGTGTAATACAGGATGCGCTCAGTCGTCGTGGTTTTACCCGCGTCGATGTGCGCCATGATCCCGATATTGCGATACATGTTCAGTGGATGGCTGCGTGCCATGACAATTACTCCGAGTGTGTGTTTTGGTGCCCGCCGGGCACCAATGTTAGCGCGCTACTACCAGCGATAATGCGAGAAGGCGCGGTTGGCTTCGGCCATCCGGTGCGTATCTTCACGCTTTTTCACCGCGTTGCCGCGGTTGTTTGACGCATCAAGCAATTCGCCCGACAGACGCGCCGACATCGTGTGCTCGCTGCGGTTGCGCGCTGCGGTAATCAACCAACGAATCGCAAGCGCCTGAGCACGTTCGGTGCGGACTTCGACAGGTACCTGATAAGTCGCACCACCAACGCGGCGGCTGCGCACTTCGATACCGGGCTTGATGTTGTTGAGCGCATCATGGAATACCTGCAAAGGGTCCTTTTTCGCGCGTGTTTCAACGGTTTCAAGCGCCGAATAAACGATGCCTTCTGCGGTTGATTTCTTCCCATCGAGCATAACGCTGTTCATGAATTTGGAAAGAACCTCATCCCCGTATTTGGGATCGGGCAAAATGATACGTTTTTCTGGACGACGACGGCGTGCCATAAATAATTCCTCTTAACTTCAGCCCTGTAGGCTTACTTCGGACGCTTAGCGCCGTACTTCGAGCGGGATTGCTTGCGGTTTTTGACACCCTGCGTATCGAGAACGCCGCGCAGCACATGGTAACGCACACCAGGAAGATCGCGAACACGCCCGCCGCGGATCAGCACAACGCTGTGTTCCTGGAGGTTGTGGCCTTCGCCCGGAATATAGCTGATGACTTCGCGCTGGTTGGTCAGACGAATCTTGGCAACCTTGCGCAGAGCCGAGTTCGGCTTTTTCGGGGTCGTGGTGTATACGCGCGTGCAAACGCCGCGCTTTTGCGGGTTTGCTTCCATTGCTGGAACTTTGGACTTCGCTTTTTGCGGGTCCCGGCCCTTGCGGACCAGCTGATTAATCGTTGGCATGAAGCCCTTCACCTTTATCGAAGTTACTCTGTCGTACGCGCGCCGCTTATCCAAAAGTCTCCGGAAAAGCAAAATGGCCCCGGTGGCGAAATCACCCCCAGGCCGACACCCGCACAAGCATTGTTCAAGCGCTGTATTTACCTGATTCTCTGCGAAATAGCGGGACAAACCCACTTCCGCTTCCAGTCAGGCGAACGGGCCTTTAGCTCGACACAACGCGTACGTCAATGGCGCGACCGACACAGAGCGACCAAAATTCAGTTCAAAAACAGGTACAATCGTCCGTCTATTTACCCTGACTCCGCCAGCGACGGATCACGCGGTCGATAATCTCTTCCTCGCCGCCCGTCTGTTGCCACAGTTGTGAAAACAGCGGGTCGTGCGAGGCAGGGCGTTTCGAAGCCTCAAGATCATCGATCGCAACGCGGATCGGGATGGCCACACCTTCGCCGCAAATAATGCATTCGCGGTTTCGAAGGGCGGGTATGGTGTCGAGGAATCCGCGCGCGCCTTCGGGCATTGCAGACTTTACATAGGCCTGATCGCGATCGTTATTGAGGCGCATCGCGATGATCGTTCCGCACTGCGAAAGCACGCCCTCAGCCAAATCACTCGGTCGCTGTGTGATCAGCCCCAGCGAGACACCATATTTTCGGCCCTCCTTGGCAATACGTCCAAGAATTTTCCCGACCGAGCTGCCGTGATTATAGCGTTCAGAAGGCACGTAACGATGCGCCTCCTCACAGACGAGCAAGATCGGCCGTTGCGGTTCGTTGCGCGACCAGATTGCGTAATCAAACACCATCCGGCTCAACACCGCGACCACGACCGATGTGATATCAGACGGAACGCCGGAAACGTCAATGATCGAAATCGGCTTGCCGTCGCCCGGAAGGCGAAACACGCGGGCAAGGAAAGTTGCCATCGTATCAGCCACCATCATCCCCGAAAACATGAATTGGTAGCGCGGATCGGCACGCACTTCTTCGATTTTCGATTTGACGCGCATGTACGGTCCGTTTTCGCCCGCCTTGTCGAGTTTACCCATCTCCGCCTGAATGATGGCGGTCAAATCGGACAAAAGATAGGGCACCGGCGAATCAACCGTCAGCTTTGCAATGCCATCCGATGCGCGGTTTTTAGCCCGCGCCGCAAGCACCGCTTTTGACAATATCTCGACGTCACCTTGGCGCTCGTCGCCAGTTGCGGTGATGAAAACCTCGCAATGCTCTTCGAAATTCATCAACCAGTACGGCATCGCCAAATTGTTGACGTCGAACAAAGCTCCATAATTTTTGAACGCTGCGGAATATTCTCCGTGCGGATCGATCATCACGATATGGCCTTGTGGGGCAAGCTCGCAAATGCGGTGCAGAATAAGTGCGGCTGTCGTCGATTTCCCTGTGCCGGTTGAACCGAGCAACGCAAAATGTTTGCCGAGCATCGCATCGACATTCAGCGCAGCGCGGACGTCGGTCGTCGGATAAACGGTACCCACTTCGATCGTCGATAGATCACCCGTCGCATAAAGTTGCCGCATATCGTCAGAAGACATGGCGTAGACGGGCGCATCTGGAAACGGATATCGGGTCACGCCGCGCCGGAAGTTATAGATTTTGCCGGTAAGCCGCTCCTCATCTCCCTCACCCAGGAAATCGATCATCGCGACAATTTGCGAGTCGGGTTGGGACGATTTGGCGAGTGTACGCACATTCGCCACTAGCCATGTCGCGCCGACTCGAACCTTTATCTGACTACCCACTTGGCCGGCCGCCGCGAGACTTGGATCGCGATTTGAAATCAGTGCGCGTATCGATTCCGAGTTAACAACGATCTTGGAAGCAGAGCCAGATATTTCGAGCACTGATCCAATTTGGAGCTCGCACCGCTCTTGCGACACTTCAAGTGTCTCAACCGAAACATCGCGGTTGATAAAAGAACTTTGCTCCCGTTCGTGTAAATCCATTTTATTACTCACTAATCTGACAGACTTGAGCTTGCTAAACAATGAAGGTTAAAATCGCTTAAAGACCGCGCTTGCACCAAACCCAAACGCCAGCGAAAGCAGGATTGCTGTCAGGCCATAGGTAAATGGCGCGTTATCGGCTGCTCGTGCCACGAACCGTTCAAATCCCGATTTCCGGATATCAACTTCACGCGTTGCAGCCGCTAAAATACGGCCATCGCGTATCAAAAAGGTTTCCGCTGTGTAGCGGCCTGTTGGAACGCGTGCGGGGAGATAAAGTCGCGCCCGGTAAAGCACACCATCGGTAATTTCTACTGAACCGGGACGATCGGCAAACAGTTCCGATTTGCTGCGTAGCGCGATCAGACCGTTTTCAAAACGCTGTTGCTCAACTGACGAACCCCCGTCGGCAGGAGAAAGCTGGATGTTGCCCAATCCCAATTCATAAATTGCCGATGTCCGTTCATCAATCAATTTTTCGAGAGGGCGTGAGGTGGCAATTGCATAATATCCGGGCGCAGACTGAAACTTCACGCTGTCAGCATTGGCCCAGATCACTCCGAACAGCTTCTGCTTTTCACGCAGCGTTACCGATTGCGTTGGCCCTTTCAGCACGACCGCAATATCGGCGTCTTTTGCAGGAAGGCGCCCATCAGGGTAGAGTATTGCGCCAAACAGCAGCAATTCCGCGCCTGTAAAGCTGTACGCAATCTCGATTTCGCGTTGGGACACATCTGGAACCAAGATCGGCTCCCGCGCGGCGATCAATGCCGTTGCACACGCAAACGCTTTCAAGGCTTTGATCGCGTTCAATTGGCTTCAATCGTGTAGAGGTTGGTCGGCCGGAAACTCAGCCCTAAAAACATACCAACGGCCACTGCAAGGACGATGACCGCGAGTATCATCCTCAGATTGTGAGGATTCAGTTTGCCGGCAAGCCGCGTGCCAATCTGCGCGCCAAACACGCCCCCCAATAGCAAAAGTCCGGCAAGAACGATGTCAACGGCGTGCGTCGTCAGCGCATGCACCATAGTAGCCACCGCAGTGACGACGATGATTTGCAGCAGCGACGTGCCGACAACAACACGCGTCGACATACCGAGCAAATAGATCATGGCGGGTACCATGATGAACCCCCCCCCGACGCCGAGCAAGACCGTCATCACCCCCGTCAAAAATCCCAACGCCAGTGGCGCAAGCGGTGAGATAAAAATCCCCGATTTGTAAAATCGCCAGCGCAGCGGCAGTTTAGCCACGACCGGATGATGGTGACGACGCTTGGGTTGCAGATCAGAACCTGACCTTGTCGCCTTGATATTTGCCCACGCATCACGCGCCATCAATGAACCGATTGAGCCCAGCAACACCACGTAGAGTATCGAAATAGCCGTATCGATCTGGCCGTACTGGCTCAGCAGCGAGAACACACCTGCGCCTGCAAACGTTCCGAATACGCCGCCCACGGCAAGCGTCGCGCCCATCGGAATATCGACGCCGTCACGCTCAAGATGCGCCAACACACCCGATACGCTTGCGCCGGTCACTTGGGTTGCCGCAGATGCAGCGGCGACGGCGGGAGGAATGCCGAAGAAAATCAGCAAAGGTGTCGTCAAAAAGCCGCCGCCGACACCGAACATTCCGGACAACATCCCAACCCCGCCGCCAAGCAGGATCATCACCAAGGCGTTAACCGACATGTTGGCAATGGGAAGGTAAATTTGCATATGTGGCGTATCTGTAGCGCGGGGATCGACAAGGGGAAACCGTTAAGGCTCAATTGTCCCGTCAAAATAAAGCAAAGCTAAAATCCGAATCCTACAGTAACGGTCGGGCCGGAACCAGGCTCGGCTTGGCCGGCAATTCGCCAGCGATATTCGGCGGAAATACGCATCCGTCCGCTTCCTATCTTTTGGATCAACGCGACCGATGGCCCTGCATCAAGTCGCGCCACATCGCGTTGCGCCGCGCCCCATAATCCAGTGCCGATGCGAATTTGAGCGCGCCGCGCGTTTGTTAGCGGATGTTCGAAGCGGATTGCACCGTCGGCGAATTTGTCCCGTGCTTTGACGCCAACGACGCCGATTTGGCCGTAGCCAGAGAGCAAGGCAATCCCACCGATTTTGCGATCATCAATGCCCCCGGCGGCCAACAGTGCAAAACTATTCCGTCCCTGACGATCAATTGCTATGCGGCGTTCGATCAGCACCTCAACTGGAATGTGTTTTGCAGGGCGAAGCGACAGCCCGAGCGCAGCCTCTTTGCCCCGCCCCTCGATTGGGGCCGATATGCGGCCATAAACGTCAGCGCCGACATAAGGCAGCTTGGCCGCCAAGCGAATACCGATCTGGCTACCACCAAGTTGCCCGTTTGTCGCCAACGACGTTTGCCGAGCAGAACCTCTGACAATCGACCAGCCCGACACAGAAATGTCGAGACCTGCGCGTGTCGGGTGATCGGGTTGAATCGAAAATTCGGGATATGCCTGATCAATTGCGAAGTGCGCATGATCGCCGCTTGCAGGTCTAAGCCAAGAAGTCGCGGCCACTGAAAGCGCATCGCTGTGGTCGGCGAGGGGAACTGCCGGTTCGTATCTGCGTTTGAAATTTGTAAACTTCAATGGCACATGTCGGCGTTGATACATCGCAGTGGCGTCCCGAGTTACAAATCGGATTTGGCTCGGCGGCGCGACTGCCGGCTTCGCAAGAACCGCGCCAAATGTTTGATCAACATTTTGTTGGGTTGGGTTATCGTCAGCTACCAAAGCATAAGTCCGAAGCACAGCCCACATCGAAATAAGCGTCGCTGCATTGATTATTGCGCGATTTCTCAAACCTAAAGCGCGTTCGGATCGGCGGGGAAAATATGATCGGTCTTGTCCCATGTTAACCGCTTGCCGGTTCTCACACCTAGGTACTGCCATACGGCGCGCCGGGCTGAGACAATTGTAATTGCGTTTGCAACCACACTGCGCGGCACCGACATCAGGCCTTCGCGCCACCCGTACAGCCTCATCACAAAATATCCGCGAACGACCAATCGCCAGATCAGAAAGGCCGCGTTGATTCTGAGCACCAAGCCAAATGTAGGCGACATCTCTAATGCTGCCGACCATCCAAACGTATCAGCCAGCAACAACAAGCAGGCAAGGATCACAGATAGATAGGCCGTAGTGATCAGGATAGCAGCCATTACCGCGCGCCGGTCACGCAGACGCATCCAGAATTCGACAGGGCCATGACCCCAACCAACCCGATCCCATCCTGCGATTGCGATGCCAATTGTCCAGCGCGTCTTTTGCCTTACTGCGGCTTCAAGCGTATTTGGAAAATGCGCGCGCGTGCCGACAACGCCGTATTTCCCATTGTCGGGAACACTTGCAAAAATCGTGCGATAGCCAAGCTCATGGATACGGAGCCCCAATTCATAGTCCTCGGTAAGACTGTCGACGTTAAAAGGCCCGGACGCTTCACTCGACATTTCTGCAAGCACCTCGACACGCAGTGCACAGCCGACTCCGGCCGATGGGACGCCCGCGCCAAGCCGCTCACGAACAGGAAGCGTTTTCCCGTGCGCTTCAGCAAACTCGTCGCAATAATGTCCTGCTACCCAGCGGCTCGTGTAATCAATCAGCGGAACAACGGGAAGCTGAACCAACGCATTATTATCGATAAGCCGATCAAAGATCGCCAGTTCGTCGGGGCTGATCAGGTCCTCGGCATCATGGAGTATGACAGCCTTGAAAACCGCTCCATGCGCAACCGATCGCTCCAATTCCCGCCACAGGTTGTTCAGGCAATCTGCCTTTGAGGTCGGCCCCGGACTGTCACAAACGACGAGCCTGATCGCGTCGTGCTTAACCGACGCCACAGCTTTTATAGTGTCCGGATCATTGGGATAGCAGCCAACAAAGATGGTGAAGTTATCGTGACGAAAATGTGTGACAGCGTAGTGCAGCATTTTCCCGATGACTGCGCTTTCATCCCAAGCAGGAACGAAGATGGCGAGCTCGCCCGGCGATCGAGACGCAGGCATCGTGGTGGCTGTTGCGCGACGATGTTTGCTGTAAACAAAAGTTTTCCGCCACAACGTGCTGCATATCCAGATTAAATCGATTACAAGCTCATCGATCGCGAATATCAGAAATCCCACGCATGAAAAATACATCAGTTCACGACAGGTGGTCGAAAAAACAGACAATATAATATCTATCATCTCGTGCGTTTCATTTTGTCAATTACATCCCCTACCCCGTGTCAATGTAACATCGGATCGACGAATTGTGCGAGTGTTATTTTTGATGAGTTGAACACGGTCGATATCGTGTTCTGAAAGAGAGTCGTCGAGTGGTTCGTTTATCGCGCGCGGCCTTCAGGTTCGACCGACTCACACCAAGGTTCATTAAGACTGACTCATGCCAAACTCCCGTTCCCTGAGCTTATCGAAGGGTTGTCCTAACTTTTCACGCACATCAAGTAGGAAGCGCAGCCCTTCGACAGGCTCACGACAAACGGACATAGGTTCATATCATTGAACGCTGGTATCAGGTGGCATGTCGTTAAGTCTAACACCGTCATTTAATGGATCATACCGGTCGATCCCGAAACTATTGTTCAAGGCGAACGCTGGCTGACAGCCGCAAACAGCGCACCACGCCGCAAAGATCGCGCGTTTCAGAGACTGCGAAGCCTTCGCTTTGTGCAAGAGCCTTTACGATTGCTGCCTGACCCGAACCAATTTCAAGGATCGCGGTGCCTGCGGAAGCCAATATAGTACCCAGTTGCGGAATGATCTGGCGGTAATCATCCAAACCATCATTTCCCGCGAATAAGGCTGAACCGGGTTCATAATCGGCAACGTCAGGGCGGAGAACAGCGTGCGCCTCAACATAGGGCGGGTTGCACAGAATGAGGTCAAACTTACCAATGAGCGCGGCACACCAATTGCTCTGGACAAATTCAGCCCGACCAGAAAATCCCAAACGCACCGCATTATCACGCGCAACGTGTAGCGCAGCGGTTGACCAATCAACGCCAATCCCTGTGGCGTCTGGCCAGACCGACAGCGCAGCGAGAAGCAACGCTCCTGAGCCTGTGCCCAGATCAGCAATGCGCCCGGGGCCAGCCGTGCCAAAATGTGCAATTGCAGCCTCAATCAGCGTTTCACTGTCGGGGCGCGGGATGAGGACGGCAGGCGAAACAGCAAGTGTCAGCGTCCAGAAATCGCGTTTGCTAGTGATATATGCAACTGGCTCATGTGCTTGCCGCCGCTCGATCAACCGTTCAAAACGCGCGGGCATGGCACAATCAAGATAGCGCAAGATAAGCTGATCGCGACTAATTCCCAGAGCATGTGCCATCAGCACCTCGGCGTCGAGGCGAGGCGACTCGCTGGTTAGCGCAAGCTTGGTCGCACCGGCACGCAGCGCATCACAGACCTTCATCGGCTGCTGCCAGACGCGATGCTTCATCCTCCGAAATCAGCGCGCTGATCAGTTCGGCCATCTGTCCTTCAAGGATTTCGGGGAGCCGATGCAGCGTCAGATTGATCCGGTGATCGGTCACGCGCCCTTGCGGGAAATTATAGGTGCGAATGCGCTCCGAACGATCGCCTGAGCCAACCATCGATTTGCGCGCGCCCGCACGGGCCGAATGGAGCCGTTCGCGCTCAAGCTCATAAAGCCGCGTGCGCAGGACACGCAGTGCCTTGGCCTTGTTCTTATGCTGTGATTTTTCATCCTGCTGGATGACGACAAGCCCTGACGGAATATGGACAATACGCACCGCTGAATCGGTCGTGTTGACCGATTGCCCGCCGGGGCCGGACGAGCGGTAGATATCAATCCGCAAATCCTTGTCATCGATCTGGACGTCGACTTCTTCGGCTTCGGGCAAGACTGCGACCGTTGCCGCAGACGTGTGAATGCGGCCACCGCTTTCGGTGACCGGCACGCGCTGAACACGGTGGACGCCGCTTTCAAACTTCATCCGCGCGAACACGCCCTTGCCCGTCACACTCGCAACGACTTCCTTATAGCCGCCCATGTCAGCCGAGCTCGCCGAGATCAGTTCGACTTTCCAGCCCTGCTCTTCGGCATAGCGCTGATACATTCGGAACAGATCGCCTGCGAACAGTGCAGCTTCATCGCCGCCGGTGCCCGCGCGCACTTCAAGCATCGCCGACCGCTCGTCTGCCGCATCTTTGGGCAGCAGCGACAGCGCAAGCGCGCGTTCGGCGGCGGGGAGCGTTTCGCGGATCACTTGCGCCTCGTCTGCGGCCATATCGCGCATTTCAGGATCGTCAGCCATCGCCTCAAGATCGGTCAATTCAGCACGCAACCGCTGAAGCTCGGTTGCGGCCTGCGCCACGGGTTGAAGCTCGGCATATTCCTTGGAAAACGCTACAAACTTATCCGCCGCGAGATTCCCCGTGGCAAGCAGCGCCGACACTTCATCACGCCGCGCAAGGAGTGAGGCGATGCGGTGAGGGGAGATTGTGGTCATGCTGAAAAGTCACCCACTTGCGAAAAGCGGGGACGGGCTTCATCATCATGATCTGAGCCTTCGAACCAAAGCGCCAACGCTTCGGTTGCGTTCGCGATCAATTCTTCATGCCTGTTTGCAGCCGAGAAACAGCCCGGCAGTTCGGGAAAATGAACGCCGAACGCACTGTCTTCTTCCTTATGCACAACGGCGTGATAATAACGCATTGTTGAACTCCTTAACTGCCTCAAACCCATAACGGGGTGACTTTAGAATTAAGCAAAACCGCCATTCCTCCCCGGCACGGGGAGGGGAACCGCGCGAAGCGTGGTGGAGGGGCAACCGCTCCCACACATTTGGGGGCATCGTGCGGAACTGCCCCTCCGTCAGGCTGCGCCTGCCACCTCCCCGTTTCCGGGGAGGAATTCTTTGGAACCGGCCAACATCATTCAAGCTCCCTCAGAATCGATTTCAGCCGCTCTGCTAATGGAGTGCTTTGGTCAGCGCGCACACGCATGATCCCTTTGCCGCCGTCGCTATCTATCGCCACGATGCTCGTTGCGCCAGACTTGGTTGCACGATCAAAGCGCTTTCGAGGGGAACCAGTTGCGAAGAGGTTTGCAGCAAGACCGTTGTCCCTTAGAAGCCAACATGCACGTAAGGCGGCCCCAAATGCGAGGTCATTCTCCACAACAACGGCGACTTGTATACTCGTTGCAGGCACATCAACCATCATCCCCAGCCGCTCAATCCCTGCGGCCCAGCCGACCGCTGGCGTGTGCGGGCCGCCGAGTGTTTCGATCAGGCCGTCATAGC
>JAYVVW010000205.1:0-6767 GCA_043786595.1 Sphingomonadales bacterium
CGGGTTGTCGTGGGCTGCAAATCGGCGGTGCGCGGGTTTCGGAGAAGCATTGTAACTTTTTGCTCAATACTGGGAGCGCAACGAGCGCTGATATTGAAGCATTGGGTGAAGAGGTGCGCCGCCGCGTCCTCGGACATTCGGGCGTGATGCTTGAATGGGAAATTCAGCGGGTGGGGCTTCCTCCTCTCCCCTTCAGGGGAGAGGGCCGGGGAGAGGGGGAAGTGAACCAATGAGCGAAGATATGCGACTTTCCCCTCTCCCAACCCTCTCCCCTAAAGGGGAGAGGGCTTTGCTCCACGTAGTCGTCCTGATGGGCGGATGGTCAGCTGAGCGCGAAGTGTCGTTGATGAGCGGGAACTGCGTGGCTGACGCGCTTGAACGCAAGGGTTACCGTGTCACGCGGATCGATATGGCGCGTGATGTGGCGCAGCGCCTGAGCGCGGCTGCGCCCGATGTCGTGTTCAATGCGCTTCACGGGACGCCCGGCGAGGACGGATCGGTGCAGGGCATGATGGATTTGATGGGGCTGAAATATACCCATTCGGGACTTGCCACTTCGGTGATTGCGATCGACAAGCAATTGACCAAGCAGGCACTGGTGCCGCACGGAATCCGTATGCCAGGCGGCCATGTCGTCAAGAGCGAGAGCCTTTATGCTGGCGATCCGATGCCGCGCCCTTACGTGCTCAAACCCGTCAACGAAGGCTCGTCAGTTGGCGTTGCAATCGTCACGCGTGAAAGCAATTACGGCGATCCGATTGGCCGCGATGTCGCCGGGCCGTGGCAGCAGTTTGAAGAGCTTCTTGCCGAGCCATTTATCAAAGGACGCGAACTGACCGTTGCCGTGCTAGCCAACCGCGCGCTGACGGTTACTGAACTGCGCACCAACAAGGGCTTTTACGATTATGAAGCCAAATATACTGACGGCCTGACGAAGCACATTTGCCCCGCGCAGGTGCCAGACGCGATCGCCACGGCGATGCTTGACACGGCGCTCAAGGCGCACCGATTGCTTGGCTGCAAGGGTGCGTCGCGTTCCGATTTCCGATGGGATGATGAAAAGGGCGTTGAGGGAATTTTCCTGCTTGAGGTCAACACCCAGCCCGGCATGACCCCGCTCAGTCTCGTCCCCGAACAGGCAAAACATGTCGGGATATCCTATGATGACCTGGTCGACATTCTCGTAAAGGAAGCGATGTGAGCAGCGGAGCAACAATCAAGCGCGGCGCCACCACCGCGCGCAAACGGCCGGCGGTCAAAGCCAAATCGCGCAAGGCAAATCCGCGCAATGTCTCGACCTGGGGCAAGATCGTGGCGGTGATGCCGTTCGATCAGCGTGCGGTTGACCGCATTGTGACGTGGTCGATGATCGGATGCCTTGGTGCTGCTGCGGTCGCGGGCGCGGCCTTGGCGGGTGTGCCGCAATATATTAGCCATGAAATCGCGCTCGCGATCGGGCGCGCAGGGTTCGAAGTCAAACGCGTCGAGGTAACAGGCATCGACCGGATGGAGCGGCTGACGGTCTATGCAATCGCGCTTGATCAGCATTCGATGGCGATGCCGCTGGTCGATCTCGAAAAGATCCGTGAAAAGCTTTTGAACTTTGGCTGGATCGAAGATGCGCGCGTGTCGCGCCGCCTTCCCGATACGCTTGTCGTTGACATTGTCGAGCGGAAACCGGCTGCAATCTGGCAACACCAGCGAAAGCTGTCGTTGATCGACGAAAATGGCGTTGTGCTAGAGCCAGTCCGCGCTGACCGGCCCGCGCCTGAATTGCCGCTGTTGATTGGTAGCGATGCCAACCATGAAGCAGTCTCGCTCAAAAAATTGATGGATAATGCGCCCGCGCTGCGGCCGATGCTTGCGTCTGCAAGCTGGATTGGCAATCGCCGCTGGGACCTCCAGTTCCAGTCAGGGGAAACGCTCGCACTTCCCGAGGGTGAAGACCTTGCCGCCAAATCGCTTGTTCGTTTTGCACGGATCGACGGTGTTCAGCGCTTGCTGGGTCGGGGCTTTGCGCGGTTTGATATGCGCGATCCCACGAAGTTTGTCGCGCGAATCCGCCGTGAGCAACAGACGATTGACATGCCAAGCGCAGCCCCGCTCAAGCCCACACCTATTTCCGACACCGCACCAGAAAAGCAGGACAGTGAAGATGGCCCAGCCTAAAAACGACAGTCTGATCACCGCACTCGATATTGGTAGCTGGAAGGTTTCGGCGCTGATTGCCGAACGCACTGCGGGTGGTGACATTCAGGTGCTGGGCACAGGGCAGCGCGAAAGCCGCGGAGTCAAGCGCGGCTACATCGCCGACATGGCCGCCACCGAAGCCGCCGTGCGCGAGGCCGTCGAACAGGCCGAACGGATCGCGGGCACCAACATCGAAGACGTCTGGGTGAGTTTTTCGGGTGGCAGCCTCGTCAGCGACATCGCGTCGGTTGAAGTAGAACTCGGCGGCAACCGCATCGAGCAGGAAGACATTGACGAGCTGCTAGCGGCGGGGCGAAGCTCGCTTGATCCAGACGGAAGGATGATACTCCACGCGCAGCCGACGCTTTATACGCTTGACGGGCTGACCGGGGTGAAGAAGCCGCTTGGTCTCCATGCAGACAGCCTCGGCGTCGATATTCACGTCGTTTCGGCCGATGGCTCGCCGGTTCGCAACCTCGATCTTTGCGTTCGCAGCGCGCATCTTGAAGTCAAATCGATCGTTGCATCGCCCGTTGCAACGGGGATGGCCTGCCTGTCCGATGAAGAACGCGAACTTGGCGTCGCGCTCGTCGAACTCGGCGCCGGTGTTACCAATGTATCGCTGTTTGCGGGCGGTTTACTCGTCGGGCTGACCTCGATCCCGTTCGGCGCGGCGGACATCACCGATGACATCGCCAGCGCATTTGGCACGCGCCGCCATCAGGCAGAGCGGATGAAATGTTTTTACGGCTCGGCAACCGCCAGCCCGCGCGACAATCATGACATGATCGAAGTCGCGCCGCTATCTGCCGAAGACGATGCCGCCGAAACGACCCGCATTACCCGCGCGCAGCTTATCGCAGTCGTCCGCCAGCGGCTTGAGCATTTGACGGGCGAAATTTCACGCGCGCTCAAGGAACTGGGTTTTGCCGGGCCGGTTGGACGCCAGGTTGTGCTGACCGGTGGCGGCGCTGAGTTAAAAGGCATTGCAGATTATATGCAAGCGGCACTTGGTCGCGCAGTAAGGATCGGGCGTCCGCGTGGTCTGAACGGTCTGCCAGAGGCGCATAGCGGGTCGGGCTTTGCGACGCTTGCAGGGCTGGTTCACTATGCGGCATCAGACCCGATTGATCTGCGGACGATCATTCCGCAGCACGCACCTGCCACTCGCGTTTTGGGGGGCGGAATCATCAAAAGATTAATGACGGCATTTCAATCTGGATACTAGATATTGTGGTTAACATCTGGTTATGTGACAAAATGAAGAATTTTTCCGATTCGTTAACTTTTATGATGATTCGGCGAATCAATTAGTGCAAAGAGTCAATAGGGCAAGGTTTCGCCCACTATGTTTTGAAGGGGATTGTTGTCATGAGCATCGAATTTCTTCCGCCTGAAGTGGATGAATTGCGGCCACGGATCAGCGTAATCGGCGTCGGCGGAGCGGGCGGAAATGCAATCGCTAATATGATCGCCAGCCAAGTGCAGGGTGTCGATTTCATCGTTGCCAATACCGATGCGCAGGCGCTCAACACCTCTGCTGCCGAACGACGCATTCAGCTTGGGCTTAAGATCACACAAGGTCTTGGCGCTGGATCACGACCTGAAATTGGCCGCGCCGCTGCCGAAGAGACAATCGATCAAGTCGAAAAGGCACTCGAAGGCGCGCACATGTGCTTCATCGCGGCTGGCATGGGCGGCGGCACGGGGACAGGGGCTGCACCCGTCATTGCAAAGGCAGCGCGTGATCGCGGTATCCTGACCGTTGGCGTTGTCACCAAGCCGTTCAGCTTTGAAGGATCGCGCCGTAATAAGGCGGCTGAGGCGGGGATTGCCGAACTGCAAAAACATGTCGATACTTTGATCGTCATTCCAAACCAGAATCTGTTCCTGATCGCCAACCCGTCAACGACGTTCAAAGAAGCGTTTGAGATGGCCGATGAAGTGCTACAGCAGGGCGTGCGCGGGATCACCGATCTGATGGTGATGCCAGGCCTTATCAACCTCGATTTTGCCGATGTTCGTTCGGTCATGGGCGAAATGGGCAAAGCGATGATGGGCACCGGCGAAGCCGAAGGCGAAAATCGCGCGATTGAAGCCGCTGAAAAGGCGATTAACAATCCGCTGCTCGACGGTGTTTCGATGAAGGGCGCGAAGGGCGTCATCATTTCGATCACGGGCGGCGAAGACATGCGTCTGATGGAAGTTGATGAGGCGGCGAGCCATATCAAGGAACTTGTCGATCCCGATGCCAACATCATCTGGGGATCGGCATTCAACAATGCGCTCGAAGGCAAAATTCGTGTGTCGGTCGTTGCAACAGGCATCGAAGCCGATACCGCTGTCGCACCCGAACCAGCGCGGGTGTTCGCATTTCCAACTGCACGCAAAAGCGAAGAAATCATTCGCATGCCCGAACCCGTCATCGCACCCGCGCCAATCGTAGAAGCGCCGGTTGCAGTTGAAGCGCCCGTCACGCTCGACGCGCCCGAAACGGTAGAGGCCGTCGCTGAACCTGTTGTGGCGGTTATAGCCGCGCCGGTCACGCTTGAGCCACCAATAGCTGCGCCAACGATGTCGTTTGACGATGACGGCGGCGATGAGCTTGTGCTCGGGCCGCAATCGATGCTCGATACTGCGGTGACGGGCAATCCTGTCCCCCCTGCGGCTGAAGAAGCAAGCGATGTGACCGAAGGATCGCAGCGTCGTCGCTGGTTGGTTGGTAATGCTGAAACAGCCGAAGAAAAGCCTGCACCGCGCGTTGCTGCGTCGGGTGCAACGCTGTTTGAACGGATGTCAAACATTGCGCGCGGGGCTGCACGCGGTGATGCCGATGCAACACCGACTGCGACAGACCCGCTCGATATCCCGCGTTTTCTCAACCGCCAGAATAATCAATAGCTGATTGGCGCACCGGGCGCTTCGCCGCGCCCGGTGAAGAGTTCACTCGCGCATCCGGGGCGCTTCGTCGCGTATTCTCTTGCGCACAAGGCAAAGCGTAGCGTAAATCGCGATGATGCGAACAATCAAAATTGATGCGGCACTCGGTTGGGTAGCGCTTGCTCTGCTCACAACGACATCGCCCTTGGCTGCGCAAAATTTTCCGGCAGACGGTAGTTTTGAAGCGTCGCGTCCCTCGGTTCAAACCGACCCTACCGACCGGCTGGCTGCAAACCTTGTCGTGCTCGCGCGCAATCCCAAAGACGTTTCTGCGCTGACTGAGGCAGGACGCAGTGCGGTCGCAATTGGCGATTCTGATGCAGCATTTTCGTTTCTGGCACGCGCCGAAGAGCTCTCGCCAAACAATGGTCGCGTCAAATCGGTGATTGGATCAGCGCTGCTACTGGTTGAGCGACCGGCAGATGCGCTGCGGCTTTTTGGTGAGGCGCGCTCGCTTGGCGTGCCCGAATCCGAACTCGCGCGCGATCGCGGTCTGGCCTATGATCTTCGCGGTGACAATCGCAGTGCGCAGCGTGATTATCAGATTGCGCTGCGAAACGGCCCTGATGATGAAGTCACGCGCCGTTTAGCACTTTCACTTGGTATCTCTGGCGAACGCGACAATGCGCTGCGCTTGCTTGACCCATTGCTTCGGAGGCAAGATCCCAGCGGTTGGCGCGCGCGCGTCTTCGTCCTCGCAATGAACGGCGATATCCGAGGTGCCGAATCGCTTGCGCTTAAGGTCATGCCCGCAGGGATGGGCGAATCGATCAAACCTTTCCTCCGCCGCCTCGCAAGCCTTTCGGCGTCGGACCGCGCGCTTGCGGTTAATTATGGCACAATGCCCAATAGCGCGACGAGCTTTGCATCAAATGACGTTGCTAATCCCACGGCCAATCGCAGTGCGATCGGTTCGTTGATCGCTGCTACAGGTCTGGCCCCGACGAACGGTGATACAAAGCTGCGCTCACGGACGCGCGCCGCGTCAAAGGCAGATCGCCGACGCCCCGGCCGCAACGACGCGGCGCTGGCACCAGATCAGGTGGCAGCCGCGAGCCGTGATGTCACACCCGGGTTTTCAGACGCAGCGCAACAGCCTGTGCAGGTCGCTATTGTCGGACAGTCAGCGCGCTTTAGCAGCCGGGTTGGCAAACGGATCGGCCCGGTTGATCAATCGCGCCTTCCCCCCGAAGCGCGCGGCGATTTAAGTGCACTCCGCGCCGCGCCAACACAGTTCACGTCGCTCCCCGCGCCAATAGCAAGGCAAGCGACGCCGCCGCAAACTGTCACCGCCGTCGTCCAGAACAATCAATCGCCAAGCGCATTGTTTGAAATTCCAGCGCTGCCAAAGGCGGTTGCAGCGGCATCCGACGCGCCGAGCGTAGCCAAGGTTGCACCATTGCTCGTCGAGACACGCCCGGTTGTGCGATCCGATGTGGCACTTGCCGGGCCAGCGCCGGCTGTCCTGCCGACAGACGCTCAAGCGCCAGTCGTTCAAGTGGCAACAGCGGTGGCCGTAACGCAGCCGCAGCCGGTCGAAAAGGCACCATTGGCAATCGTGCCATCAGCGGTCACGCCGACATTTGGTCCCGCCAACCCAGACGTGCGCGCGGCAGCACCCATGATCCAGACCGCTG
>JAYVVW010000206.1:0-16286 GCA_043786595.1 Sphingomonadales bacterium
TTGTTATGGCTTGCACAATCGGCGTATGCGGATGTCTTTGCAGCGACGGTGGATCACGGGCTGCGGCCAGAGTCGCGCGACGAAGCGCAACTGGCGGGGGCCATCTGTGCTTCGATCGGTGTGCCGCATCAAATTCTCACAATCGGCAAGCCTCCCACAACGGGCAATCTTGCGGCGTGGGCACGCGAGGCGCGCTATTTAGCACTTGGGGATTGGGCTGCCGCCAATGACATTGCCGGGTTGATGACTGCACATCATGCCGATGACCAGCTTGAAACGATGTTGATGCGCTTGAACCGGGGGGCAGGGGTCGCGGGTCTTGCGGGGGTGCGCCGTCAGCGCGCGCAGATTTTCCGACCGCTGCTGGGCTGGCGTAAAACCGAGCTTGAAGCGATCGTTTCTGCGCAAGGCTGGGTGCCTGTAATCGATCCGAGCAATAACAATCTGCAATATGATCGCGCGAAGATACGTCAGCATCTGTCGGCTGCGGCGTGGCTCGATCCGATTGCTGCGTCAAAAAGCGCGCAGGCTTTGGCGCAGGCTGAGGACGCACTCAAATGGGCGACCGACGAGTATTTTAGCACGTACGCGGCGGTCGAGACGGACGTGATGACGCTTGGCCAGCCCGAGGTTCCGGCTGAGATCAAACGTCGCCTCGTGCTTCGCTGCCTCTGTAGCATCAACCCCGATGCCGCGCCGCGCGGCGATGCTGTCGAACGGCTGTTATTGGCGCTGAGTGAAGGTCAAACCGTCACGCTTTCCGGGGTCAAATGTTCGGGAGGCGCGACATGGCGTTTTACGCGCGCGCGAAACCGGGAAAATATCTGATATCACGGGGTAAACGCGCCATTGTTATTAAGTTTTCCTTCCCTATTTAGGGTGTAAGTGCTGTTCGGGCACGCGATTAAGAGGCTGATATGAACGACAACAACGAACCGCAAGGCAATCCGCTTATCAAGAGTTTGCTGATCTGGGTGGGCATCTTGCTCGCACTTGCAGCGTTCGTGACGGTGTTTGATGGCCGCACGCAGACCGCCAAGGTAGACGGGATCGCCTATTCCGATTTCCTCGGTCGCGTTCGCGAGGGTTCGGTTGCCGAGGTCGTCAAGGCCGGTGATATCATTACGGGCAAGCTCAAAAACGGCGAAACGTTCAAGGTTTATGCCGTCGATGATCCACAACTTACCGAGCGGCTGTCGGCCGGCCAGGTGCGGTTCAGTGGCAAGCCCGAAGAAAGCCCAAGCCTCTGGATGATGCTGCTGTATAATTCGCTACCGTTCATCCTGATGCTTGGCATCGGTTTCTTCATCATGCGCCAGATGCAAAAGGGCGCGGGTTCGGGCGCGATGGGCTTTGGCAAATCGCGCGCAAAGATGCTGACCGAAAAACAGGGGCGGGTGACGTTCGCCGATGTCGCGGGTATCGACGAAGCCCGCGAGGAACTCGAAGAAATTGTCGACTTCCTCAAGGATCCGACCAAATTCTCAAAGCTTGGTGGCAAAATTCCAAAGGGTGCGTTGCTCGTCGGTTCGCCGGGTACGGGTAAAACCTTACTTGCGCGCGCGATTGCAGGCGAAGCCAATGTGCCGTTCTTCACAATTTCGGGCTCCGATTTTGTTGAAATGTTTGTCGGCGTTGGTGCAAGCCGTGTCCGCGATATGTTTGAACAGGCGAAAAAGTCTGCGCCGTGCATCGTCTTTATCGATGAAATCGACGCGGTCGGTCGCCACCGCGGTGCCGGGCTTGGCAATGGCAATGACGAGCGCGAACAGACGCTCAATCAGTTGCTCGTTGAAATGGACGGTTTTGAAGCCAATGAAGGCATTATCATCATCGCGGCAACCAACCGCCCCGATGTGCTTGATCCCGCACTGCTCCGTCCGGGCCGGTTTGATCGTCAGGTGACGGTCGCGCTGCCCGATATCGAAGGCCGTGAAAAAATCCTGCTTGTTCATATGAAAAAGGTACCACTCGCACCCGATGTCGATGCACGCACGATTGCGCGGGGTACACCGGGCTTTTCGGGTGCCGATCTGGCAAACATCGTCAACGAAGCCGCGCTGCTTGCGGCACGACTTGGTAAGCGGCTGGTTTCAATGGCGCAGTTTGAAAGCGCCAAGGACAAGGTGATGATGGGCACCGAGTGGAAATCGCTCGTGATGACCGACGACGAAAAGAAGATGACGGCGTTCCATGAGGCGGGCCATGCGTTGGTGGCAATGCTCGAACCGGCATCCGATCCGATCCACAAGGCGACGATCATTCCGCGTGGCCGTGCGCTTGGGATGGTGGTGCGGCTGCCAGAACGCGACAGCTATTCGTATCACCGCGATAAAATGTACGCCAACCTCTCAATCGCAATGGGTGGGCGCGTTGCCGAAGAACTGGTATTTGGTCACAATAAGGTCTCATCGGGTGCCTCGGGCGATATCCAGCAGGCAACCAAGCTTGCGCGTTCGATGGTGACGCAGTGGGGCATGTCTGACAAGCTTGGCCCGCTTCAATATGAAGAGCAGCAGGGCGAAACATTCCTCGGCTATTCGCAGACGCAGCGGCACAATATGTCGAACGAAACCGCGCAGGCAATCGACAGTGAAATCCGTCGTCTGGTTGAAGAAGGCTATTTGCAGGCGATCAAGCTGCTCAAGAAGAACATCAAGAAGCTTCACGTGCTTGCCGAAGCTTTGCTCGAATATGAAACGCTGACGGGTGAAGAGATCAAGAACCTGCTGACCGGTATCAAGCCTGATCGCAGCGGGATTGACCGTAACAAGCCCGCAGCACTTTCTACTGGCGGATCATCAATCCCGCGTTCGCGCAAGGCTTCGAATATTGGCGGGCCAGCAACGCAGGGCAGTTAATCATTTATAGCGGGCGGCGTTTGCGGCCGAATGGCCAGTTGATAACGCCGCCCGCGTAAAGCGCCCACCAGACGATGACGGGGTGAAGCGCTAAGCGAGGCCCGTGATACCACCAGCTTAACGTCTTGCCGTTGATCGCGATCGCATTTACCGCGTGATTGATGTTGGCGGGAAAAACGCAGACGGCATAGATTGCGAGCATGATGCCAGCGACTCGGCGCAGTTTGGTCGTCATCAATGCAATTGCCCCGGCAATTTCACACATTCCGGTGAACAAGATCACGTTGCGCGGCGACGGCACCCATGACGGCGTTATCGCAAGAAAGCTTTCTGGCGATCGCAAATGGATGACGCCGACGTAAAAATATGCGGCGGCGAGCAATGTTCTAGCAATCCACCGCGACGATCCATTTGCGTCCATTTTCAATTTCCCCCTGAGCGACGTTAAAAATAACGCGTCGCCGCTTTTTTTTCATCATATCGGCGTCAATTTAGCCTGCTGCCTGTCATAAATAGGTTGCGCAAATTGTGCAGCGCGCCATTATGAATGACATGGCAATCGAACAACGCAAGAAAATTGCGGTTCTGGGTGGCGGGATTGGCTCTCTTTCGGCAGCTTTTCACCTGACCGAAACCCCGGGCTGGCAAGACCGCTACGAAATTACGGTCTATCAACAGGGCTGGCGGCTCGGCGGTAAATGCGCGAGCGGACGCGATCAGCGCACCGACTATGGCGGGCGGATTTATGAGCACGGGCTGCACCTGTTCGCAGGCTTTTATCACCACGCCTTTGAATTGCTGACAAAGGCATATGCAGCACTTGATCGTCCGCCTCAACATCCCAATCAGACCGTGTGGGATGCCTTCACCGGGCTCGATGAAATCACGTTGATCGATCAATATCCGCAAGCAGACGGCAGCGTGACATGCGTGCCGTGGTACGTAAATCTCGAGCCAAACAGTCTCGTGCCGGGCGAGGCAAGCACTTCACCAACCGTTGCCGATCTGATCATGACAATGGTCTCGCAGTTGATCAAGTTCGAGCCACCCAATGGCATTTTCGGCCCGCCGCAGTCACCGGGCGAGCCGCGCGGCGAACACCGGCATGAACATTTGCCGCAGGAAGGTAATGGCTCTTTTCTGCATCATGCGTTCGATGCAGCGCTGAAGCTCGTCGAGAAAGTGGGCCGCGAGGTACGCGATGAGATTGCCGAGCTTGCAGTGCATGTCATCATGCGAACGATCGTCAAACGCATAGAAGACCATCTCGCGTCGATGGCGGCAAAAGAGCGCAGCCCTTCCGAGGCGCAGACGATTAACAACTTCCTGATGTCGGCATTTCTGGTGCAGACCATAGTGCAAGGCGTGCTTGAAGATGATGTCCTTGAAAAAGGCTGGGACGTTATCAACGATATCGAGTTTAGCGCATGGCTCTACAAACATGCGGCGACGATTTCACGCGACTACAAGCATGACGACGATCCTTACAAGCGGGCGCAGGCGCTGATCGACTGGTCGCCGATCCGTTCGATTTACGATTATGTCTTCGGATACCTGCACGGTGATCCGGCTCAGCGCGCACTTGAAGCGGGTACCGGCATGCGCGGTTTGCTCAAGCTGGTGCTTAACTACCGCGGACATCTGTTCTGGACGATGCGCGGCGGAATGGGTGATGTTGTGATCGCGCCGCTCTATCTGGCGCTGCAAAAACGCGGGGTGAAATTTGAATATTTTAGCCGCGTCACCGCGCTGCGGCCATCTGCTGATAAAACGACGATCGACAAGATTGAGATATTGCGCCAGGCGAAGTTGAAATCGGGTACGTATCAGCCTCTCATCTTTGTTCCCGCGACTGGCTGGGAACTGCCGCTTGAAGCATGGCCCGAAGAGCCGCTTTGGGATCAGCTTGTTGACGGAGACACGTTGCGCGGCACTGATTTTGAATATGCGCGTGAGCCAGTTCCGCCAGCGCCCAATCAAACGCTAGTGCGCGGCGTTGATTTTGACGAGGTGATTTTAGGGATCGCCGTGGGTGCGCTTCATACGATCTGCGCTGACCTGTCGCAACAAAAGAGCCGCTGGAAAGCGATGCTGGGGGCGGTCGAAACAACGCCGACTGTCGCGCTGCAACTTTGGTATAAGCGGACAACCGACGATCTTGGCTGTCCAGCCCCCGGTCGTACGACAACGGCGATGATCGAACCGTTCAGCACATGGGCGGATATGACGCATCTATTGTCGCGTGAGGATTGGCGCGGATACGAGCGACCTGTGTCGATCGCCTATTTCTGCGGACAATTGCCGCCTTCAATTGCGCGAGATGACGGGGCACATGCCGCCGTGGGCAAACTGGCCGAAAGCTGGTTGACGCAACATGCATTCGTCCTTTGGCCGCGTACGGTGCCCGTCGGATCAGCGACTGGCTTTGATTGGTCTTTGCTGTTTGATCCCGCAAATGGCGATGGTAAAGCACGCTTCCAATCGCAATATTGGCGCGCGAATATCAATCCGTCCGACCGCTATGTTATGTCGGTTCCCGGCAGTACGATAAAACGTCTTCGTGCAGACGAGTCGGGGTATAACAATTTGTTTTTGACGGGCGATTGGACGCGAAACGGGCTGAATGCAGGGGCGGCCGAAGCGGCTGCCATGGCGGGCGTTCAATGCGCAAATGCAATGCGCGGGGACCTGACTTCGGTGCACGGCGAGTGCGACGTTTAATGATGCGTTGCATAACAAGAGGCGCTGAGTGAACGCACCGGCAGATCTGGCGGCTCCAATCCCTGATGTGCTTGGACGGTTGCGTGCACGCGCTGTGGAAAGCCGTGCGCCTGAAAACTACGAGGTTGTTGCCGCAGCGCTTATTGCTGATGTGTCCGGTTTTACCGCGCTCACCGCTACGCTTGAGGCTCGTCACGGCGCGCGCGGTGCCGATATTCTGTCGGCGATGATGGATAAACTTCTTGGTGCTTTGTCGGAAATTGCCGGCGCGCACGGCGGATTGGTCGTTGACGTTATCGGCGACGCAATCCACGCATTGTGGATCGCCGACGCGCCAGCGACGATCGACAGCGCAAGGATTGCGGCGGTCAATGCAGCCGTTGCGATGCTCGCTTATGCAAAGGGCAGCGCAGACGCTCAGTCGACGGTTCCCATTCGCATTGGTGTTGCTTGCGGGCCGGTCAATATTGCAGTTGTCGGCGGATATGCCGGGCGCTGGGAGACGCTTGCCGTCGGCCCCGCTTTGTTTAAGGCGGGTGAAGCGGTATCGCGCGCGCCAACGAACCGTTGCCAGATTGGCGGCGATGCTAAATGGGGCGCAATCGCCACGATCGTACAGGCAGAGACGTTTGGCGACGGCTGGTGGTTGCTGGCCCCCCCTGAAACACATTTGGGGCATCTGAGTAAAGTCTATCAGGCAAGCGCAGCGCCATTTGACGCGATGGCGTGGTCGGCCGAACTGCGGTCGGTGACGGTGATGTTTGTAAGACTTGTCCGCGCCGAAGACTTGATCGACGTCTCGGTAAACGAGATCCACCAACTGACGCGGATGGTTCAGGAACTTATCGAGGCGCATGGTGGTCTCGTTGATAAGATACACGCCGATGACAAGGGTGTATCGATGGTCATCGCATTTGGTATTCAGGGGGGAATAAGCACAACGTCTGATATCGATCGCAGTATCGGTGGCGGAACGGCACTGCGCGCCGTTGTTGCAGCACTTGACCTCCGGTGGACCCTTACCGAACTCGGCGCAGATACGGCGATCGGCATTGCTACGGGTAAGGTTCGGGTCGGTATTGGTAATACCGATCAGCGCAGTGCGCACACAATGTACGGGCACGCGGTCAATGTCGCGGCGCGCTGTATGCAAGCCTGCCGCAATGAAATCCTCTGCGATGATGCCACGCGGATTGCGAGCGCGGACGCCGTGACATTTTTTGCGCCCGAAGCGCGTCAGTTAAAAGGTCTTGATAACACCGGGCATATTTATGGTGTTGGCAGCATTCGCGAACAGCGCGACATTGTCCAGGTCGGGGATAATGCTGCAATTGCGGGACGAAAGGCTGAGCAGTCGATCATCGAACAGTTTCTTGACACTGGTGCAGTTCGCACTTCATCGGTGATGATCATCGAAGGTGACAATGGCATTGGCAAATCGCGTTTGGCTGCGTTTGCGATCGAAACAGCCGAGCATCGCAACATCGCGATCATGGTTTGCCGGTCTGGCCTGCTCGGAACGAGAACCCCTTTGTTCGCTTGGCGCGATCCGCTAATTGCGTTGCTAAAGCGCCGCGCACGCTCGCTCAATCTTACAGAAACAGAAATACAATCCCAACTGATTGATGCGATCGGTGCGTCATCAGAAGACCTCGACATAGTGGGGACACTGTTCGGTCGTGATGCGATCAAACAGGCGGTGGGCGACAAAGATATTGACCCTGCCCATGCGCGCCAAGTTCGCGCTGCCGCCGCTGCGCAATTGTTCAACTCAGAACCGCGCCTGATCGTTTTCGAAGACGCGCAGTGGCTCGACGATATTTCAATTCAGCTCGCGCGTGATTTGGGGCGGCGTGTCCCCGCGCTCAAGCTGATTTTCGTCACGCGAAATCCTGTTAACCCGGCGCTGCTAAAGTTAGGCAGTGACACGAATCCAATCACGCGAACTGTATTGCCCCCACTTGATCGCCACACTATCGCGGAAATGGCGACCAATCTGATCGGTCATTTTGATGTCAAGCATCCGTTTGTCGATTGGCTTCACGCGCGCAGCACGGGCAATCCAATGTTCTGCCGCGCCCTGATTGCGCTGTTGCCCTCAGACATGCTTGCAGCAGCAGTCAGTGCGCCCGGCGCTTGGCGCAAAGCGCAAGGCTTGTTCGAATTTTCTGACATGCCCGCCACGATCGAAGGCGCGCTATTGCAACGCTTCTCAGGGTTGCCCGCATCGCAACTTGGTGTACTCAAGGCGGCAAGCGTTGTCGGCGGCACGTTCGATAGCGCTTTACTCATCGCAATGGGCACGCCTGCGACTGCCGAACAGCTTGAAGTCGATTTTTTTGGATTGGCAGAAGCGGGTATCTTGGCTCCAGCTGGTGTGCCTGGTAAACATAGCTGGCGTTTTGCCGACGAACTGGCGCGCGAAGTCGTTTATGCATCTTTGCCAAAGCAACTGATGGTTGAACTTCATGCACGCGCCGCACGTTATTTTGAACGGCCTGCCAACCGTCAGCGTTTCGAACTGGCAGCACAGATTGCGCATCACTGGATGAATGCGGAAAGGCCCGCACAGGCATTCGCGCCGCTTCGCCGTGCCGGCGTACAGGCAAAACAGGCGGGCGCTTACGCCGATGCCGCCGCGTTGTGGAAACAAGCGCTCGCGCTCATCGACAAGGATCAAGCTGGGGTGCGCGGCAAAGGGCGGTTTCACCGCGCGGTATTGCACCGCGATCTCGCCTTTGCTTCATGGCGTCTTGGTGAGCCGCAAACGACAATCGAACATTGTTATCAAAGCCTTGAGGGTCTGTGGCCGGGTGCGCCAAAATCGCGATCGGGTTGGGCGGTGATGCTCGCGCGCGAAACGGCGCTGCTCGGCTGGCAAATTGTTGTTCCCAAAATACGCAAAGCGCGCGGTGGTCCCGCGCAATCACGCGTCAAAGACTGGCTGCGGCTTAATAATTCGGTGCGGCTGATCGAGGCATTTTACTTCTCGAAGGGCGCGCTCCCTGCGGCTGCAATTGGCGTGTATGCGGCGCGCACGGCAGAGCGCATTGGCGAAACGGCCTATGCGGCGCGGCCCTACGGTTTTCTTGGCTATCTTGCCGGAGCACGCGGGCTCGACCGCGTTGCGCAATTCTGTTTCAATCGGCCGCGCCGCGATTGCCTGAAGAAACGCGATTGGTCGAGCCTTGCGCAAAGCGTCCACGGTGAAACGATGTATTTGCTCAGCAATGGCCGTTGGAAGAACGCGCTGCGACGCGCACGATTTGGCCGAACGCTTGCTAGACGACTGAGCGAAAATGCCGATACCGGAAACATCACCACGCTCATGGGGATGGGCCATCTGATGGCAGGGTCATTCGCCACGCTTCGTACCACGATGGAGCAGGTCGAAACGATCGCCTATGCCAAGGCCAACGATCATTATCTGCTGTTTAGCAATGAAGCGATCGGGCAGGTCGAACTTGCGCTTGGCGCGCCACAAAAGGCTGAACCACTGTTGATCAAGGCGCAAGCGCTGGCAAAGCGCGTCCGCGACCTCCAGTCTGCGCTGATCGCCGAAGGTCTGCTCGCAAACACTCTGCTGCAACTCGGGCATGTCAATGACGTGATCGAAATGTCCGAAGCCTTAGTGGCGCAGGCAGAAGCGACGCCGATGGTCAATTTTGGCACATGGTACGGTTTTGGCGCGGTCGCTGAAACAATGCTTGAGCTTTATGCACGCAGCGGGCCGGGAAGCGACGGCGTTTACCGAAAGCTTGCAACGCGCGCCGTGGCCGTGCTCAATCGATTCGCGCGACGATATCCAGTCGGCGCACCGCGTGCCCGGTTGCTCAGCGGGCAACTCGAAGCGCTCAACGGCAATCCGACCCGCGCGGTAAAATATTGGCAAGCAGGCATTCGCATGACTGAGCCGCTTGAAATGAAACATGATTTGGCACGCTTCCATAGCGCGCTTAGCCAGAGTGCGCAGTTGGACAGTCAAACGCGTAAATACCACACTGAACAATCGCTATCGCTAATGGCTGCATGCGGCGTATCGAGCCTGCCACCATTTTCGAGGATGTTTCACGCCGCATAAAGGAAAGAATATGGCCAATCTTCCACGTTTCGTCAGCACGGGTGATCGCATTGATGCGTGGGGTCCCTATCTTCAACAGGGCACGATCCTTCACAATTTTTGCATCGACGGTGACAAGGACAAGATTCAGCAAAAGCTTGATACGATGTTTGCCGAGCCATCGGGTGGGGTTGTTCGCTATCACCCGATCACGTCCAAGCTCTTTTTATCGGTCGCTGAAATTGCGCGGATCATCCCGCAAAACCCTGTCGATTTTCAGCATGGCGGCGTGCCCGAAATTGACGTGACAATCTGGGCGATTGCGCACCGCGAAGGAGCAGGGCCGTTCGAACTCCGCTGGATTCCGTTGTTTCTGTCAGTCGATAGCGCGTGGGCGATGGCGACAGGCCGCGAAGTATACGGCTTCCCCAAAGAAATCGGCCAGTTCAAATTCGATCCGCAAACGCCTGATCCCGCCGATGGGCGTACATTTCTGATCGATGCGTTCGCCATTCCCCATTTCTCTCCTGCATCAACCCCCGCCTGGCTGCCGCTGTTTGAGATCCGCCCAATTGTCGGCGAGGATGATCATGATGAACCAACGGGGCTTTGGAACAAGCTTGAGCATTTTGCCGCTGGTGCAGTCGAGCGGCTTGGTGAAGAAGTCGTCGACGTTGCACTGCGCATCGCAAGTGAAAAGGCAATTGCGCGCGCGATTAACGGCGAGGCGGTTGTTCTGCCGTTCCTCAAGCAATTTCCCGACGTGACCGACCCGACACGCGCCTGTTACCAGGCGATTGTTGAAGCTCCGACAACAATCAACAATTTCAGGAAAGGCGGTATTACGACGCCAAATTATCACATCACGGTGCACAGCTACGATACGCATCCGTTTTTCAAGGAACTTGGTATCAAACCAGAGGTGCAGCACGTCGGGCGCGGTGTATGGGTTGACTTCGATTTCACAATGGAATTGGGCTATGAGCTTTGGAAAGCGGATACGAGCGGTTGAGCCGAGCGAGCCATGCCTTTTTACCATATGCGAAAATGAAATTTCCGACATATCGTCGCTTCAATCAGTGACTTTGAAAAGTCCATAGCCAACCAAAGTTGGAGCAAGGGGATAGAATAGGCGCGATGGCCGAAGTTGAAGACTATATTGCGCGTCACGCTGCGACCGAGGGAAATCTGCTGCCGATCCTCAATGATGTGCAGGCGCATTTTGGCCATGTTTCAGATGAAGCGATCCGCACGATTGCGGCGGCGCTCAATCTAACGCGCGCCGAGGTTCACGGCGTTGTCAGTTTCTATCATGATTACCGCAAACGCGCGCCTGCATTACCCGTCATCAAACTCTGTCGCGCCGAGGCGTGTCAGGCGCGGGGCTGTGAGGCTTTGATCGACGATGCTGAGGCGTCGGCGGCTGGCCGCGTGACGATTGAATCTGTCTATTGCCTCGGGCTTTGCTCGGTCGGTCCCGCAGCACTGGCAAATGGAATGGTCTACGCGCGGCTTGATCGGTCGAAGCTTGCTGCGCTGATCGAAGCGGCGGCGTGAAGGTTCGCATTTCCGATGACGCAGTTGCGCTTGCTTGCGGCGGCGATGAAGTTGCACGCGCGTTCGCCGATGCCGGTATAAGTGTTGACCGCGTTTCAAGCTGGGGAATGCATTGGCTCGAGCCTCTGATTGAGATCGATGGTGCAGGCTTTGCCAATGTCACGGTTGCCGATGTTCCGGCGGTCATCGCAGGCTCGGCAGTGTCGATTGGCGCGATTGCCGATCATCGCTTCATTGCACGGCAAGACCGCCTGACATTTGCGCGTGCAGGCCAAACGCGCCCACTTTCGCTCGACGATTATGCCGCCACAGACGGCTGGAAGGGATTGGCGCAGGCACGCGAATTGGGCGCGTCTGCAACGATTGATCTGGTTTTGGCGTCGGGGTTGCGCGGGCGTGGCGGCGCTGGCTTTCCTGCGGGCATCAAATGGCGAACCGTTGCCGAGGCCACGGGCGCGCGTAAGTTCATCGTGTGTAACGCTGATGAAGGCGATAGCGGAACCTTTGCTGACCGCATGGTGATGGAGGGCGATCCCTTCATGCTGATCGAGGGGATGGCAATTGCTGGCCTCGCTGTGGGCGCGACCAAGGGCTATATATACATCCGGTCGGAATATCCTCACGCGATCGCAAAAATGAACGCAGCGGTGGCGCTTTCCGCAGCGATCACTGCGCCATTTACAATCGAAGTGCGTGTTGGGGCAGGGGCCTATGTTTGCGGCGAGGAAACATCGCTGCTCAACAGTATCGAAGGCAAGCGCGGCGAAGTACGCGCCAAGCCGCCATTGCCAGCACATGAAGGATTGTTTGGATCGCCGACGATCATCAATAATGTGCTGACGCTTGCGGCAATACCGTGGATCATGACGCACGGCGCGCAGGCCTATGCTGATTTCGGCATGGGTCGATCACGCGGCACGATGCCCGTTCAGCTTGCTGGAAACGTGAAATTTGGCGGACTGTTTGAAACGGCTTTCGGGATTACACTCGGCGAACTCGTCAATGAGGTTGGCGGCGGAACTGCGACAGGACGCCCGGTACGCGCGGTTCAGGTCGGTGGGCCGCTCGGTGCCTATCACCCGACATCGCAATTTGACCTGCCATTCGATTACGAAGCATTTGCTGCCGCCGATGGGTTGATCGGTCACGGCGGGATCGTAGTGTTTGATGACCGTGTTGATATGGCGAAGCAGGCGCGGTTTGCGATGCAATTTTGCGCAGCCGAAAGTTGTGGCAAGTGTACGCCGTGCCGCATCGGCAGTACGCGCGGCATTGAGACGCTTGACCGGATTATCGCCGGCGAACGCAAAGCCGATCATCTCGCACTGATTTCAGACTTGTGTGAAACGATGAAATTCGGGTCGCTGTGCGCGCTTGGTGGGTTCACGCCCTACCCGGTGATGAGCGCGATCAAGAATTTCGCCGAAGATTTTGAATGAAACGGCTCGGTGCGATCATTGCGGGTGGGCAATCGCGCAGATTCGGCAGCGATAAGGGCGCGGCCACGCTTGGCGGAAAATGCCTGATCGATCATGTTGCTGATGGGCTATTGTCGCAGGTCGATGAGATCGTAATTTGCGGGCGCGAATGGCCGGGCATAGCTACGGTCGCCGATCGCCCAAATGCAGCAATGGGCCCGCTTGGTGGCCTGTGTGGAGCGCTTCATTTTGCCGAAGCGAACGGTTTTGAGATGGTACTCACTGCGGGGTGCGACGTCTTGCCGGTCGCTGACTTGGATGATGATGCCGCTCCCCCCTATGTGATCGCGGGGCACTATTTGTTTGGCGTTTGGCCAGCACGCTTGGCGCCGATGCTTGAGGCACATCTTGCCAATCAAAGTGACCATTCGGTGCGGCATTGGATCGCCGCATCAGGCGCGTCTGAGCGTGGTTCGCCGCAACATTTCCATAATCTCAACACAGCTGCTGATTTTCTGCTATATAGGCAATCGCTAGGACTCGCTGCATGACCTTTCAATCTCAATCCGATTTTGGCACGCCCGAGGCGCAGAGCGAAACTATTGTCACGCTGACAATCGACGGACGCGCGGTGTCGGTTCCGCTTGGGACAAGTGTATTGCGCGCGGCGGCCGAGCAGGGCACAGCTATTCCCAAGCTTTGCGCGACCGATAGCCTCAAAAGCTTCGGCTCGTGCCGCCTGTGCCTTGTCGAGATTGACGGATTTAAGGGTACGCCCGCAAGCTGCACGACGCCAGTTGCTGAAGGCATGATCGTCCACACGCAGAACGACCGGTTGGCCAAGCTGCGACGCGGCGTGATGGAACTGTACATCTCGGATCATCCGCTTGACTGCCTGACGTGTGCGGCAAATGGCGATTGCGAACTTCAGGATCAGGCGGGTGCGGTTGGACTGCGCGATGTACGCTACGGCGCGGACGCAACGCACCTTGGTCAGGAAAAAGATGTCTCAAACCCTTATTTCGACTTTGATCCGAGCAAATGCATCGTCTGTTCACGCTGTGTAAGGGCGTGTGACGAAGTGCAGGGGACGTTTGCATTGACAATCGAAGGTCTGGGTTTTGGTTCCAAAGTGTCTGCCGGACTCTCAACGGACAATTTTCTTGGCTCTGAATGCGTTTCGTGTGGCGCGTGCGTTGCAGCCTGCCCGACCGCGACACTGATCGAAAAGAAGGTGGTCGAGGTCGGCACGCCCGAGCGATCAGTTGTGACAACCTGCGCCTATTGCGGCGTCGGCTGCACATTCCGCGCCGAAATGCGCGGTGAGCAGGTCGTGCGGATGGTGCCGGAAAAGGCGGGCAAGGCCAATCGCGGGCATAGCTGTGTCAAAGGTCGCTTTGCCTGGGGCTATGCCACGCATCAAGAACGGATCACAAAACCGATGATCCGCGTCAATATCAGCGATCCATGGCGCGAAGTGAGCTGGGATGAGGCGTTTAGCCACACCGCGTCAGAACTCGCGCGGATTTCGGCGAAATACGGCAAGAACGCGCTTGGCGGGATCACTTCAAGTCGCTGCACCAATGAAGAAACATTTCTTGTGCAAAAGCTTGTTCGCGCAGGTTTTGGTAATAACAACGTTGATACGTGCGCGCGCGTGTGTCACTCGCCGACGGGGTATGGGCTTAAGACGACGTTTGGTACTTCTGCCGGCACGCAAGACTTTGACAGCGTCATGGATAGCGATGTGATCTTGCTCATCGGTGCCAATCCGACCGATGGACACCCCGTATTCGCGAGCCGGATGAAGCAAAGGCTGCGCCAAGGTGCCAAGTTGATTGTCATCGATCCGCGCCGGATCGATATTGTCCGTACCCCGCATATCGAGGCGGCGCATCATTTGCCACTCCGCCCGGGGACAAACGTCGCAGTGTTGACGGCGATGGCGCATGTCATTGTTACCGAAGGGCTTGCAGATGAAGCGTTTGTGCGCGAACGTTGTGACTGGGATGAATATCAGCACTGGGCTGATTTTGTCTCAAACCGCCGCAACAGCCCCGAGGCTTTAGAACCCGTTACGCAGGTTGATGCTGGTGACCTGCGCGCAGCAGCACGATTGTTTGCAGGCGGGCCAAATGGGGCAATTTACTACGGCTTGGGCGTCACTGAACATTCGCAGGGTAGCTCGACCGTGATGGCAATCGCAAACCTTGCGATGGCGACGGGCAATATCGGTCGGAAGGGTGTGGGTGTGAACCCGCTGCGCGGCCAGAATAATGTCCAGGGTGCCTGCGACATGGGCAGCTTCCCGCACGAGCTGTCGGGCTACCGTCATATCTCCGATGCGTCTGCGCGCGCTTTATTCGAGGATGATTGGGGCGTCACTCTTGATCCCGAACCGGGCCTCCGCATTCCCAACATGCTTGATGCAGCCGTTGATGGTGAGTTCAAGGCGCTCTACATTCAGGGCGAGGATATCTTGCAATCTGATCCGAACACCCGCCACGTTTCGGCGGGGCTGGCGGCGATGGAGTGCGTGATTGTGCAGGATCTATTTCTGAATGAGACCGCCAATTACGCTCATGTGTTCCTGCCCGGATCGACGTTCCTCGAAAAGAACGGCACATTCACAAATGCGGAGCGGCGCATTCAGCCGGTGCGAAAGGTGATGTCGCCGCTCAACGGTCTGGAAGATTGGGAAGTGACGCAGGGCATCGCAAACGCGATGGGGCTGGGCTGGAGCTATGCACATCCCTCCGAGATTATGGATGAGATTGCACGCCTGACGCCAAGTTTTGCAGGTGTCTCGTTTGATCGTCTCGATCAGGCGGGATCGCTGCAATGGCCGGTAAATGAGGCGGCACCTGATGGTTCGCCAATCATGCATGTCGACGGTTTTGTGCGCGGCAAAGGCAAATTCGTTGTTACCGACTATGTACCAACCGATGAAAAAACTGGGCCGCGCTTTCCGCTGTTGCTGACAACGGGACGGATATTGTCGCATTACAACGTTGGCGCGCAGACGCGGCGAACTGCCAATGTTGCGTGGCATCCAGAAGATTTGCTCGAAATTCATCCGGTCGATGCTGAAGATCGCGGATTGAAATCAGGCGATTGGATCAAGCTGGCGAGCCGTTCTGGCGAAACCACGCTGCGGACTGTTGTTACCGACCGCGTTGCGCCGGGCGTGGTTTACACCACATTTCATCACCCCGCGACGCAGGCAAATGTCGTGACCACTGACTTTAGCGATTGGGCGACCAACTGCCCCGAATATAAAGTAACTGCGGTACAGATCAGCGCGTCAAACGGGCCGACTGATTGGCAGGAAGACTATGGACTTCTGTCTGATCGTGCTAGACGGATTGAGGCTGTGGCAGCCAAATGACGACCATTGAGCGCCTTGTCTATATGGCGAATCAGATCGCGGCCAACCTCGTTCACGATCCCGACCCTGTGGCGGCAACGACGCACCACATCGAACAATTCTGGGATCCCAGAATGAAGCAAATGATCCGTGCGAACGGCAACCTAGGTTTGTCTGATGTCGCAGCAGCAGCGGTTGCCAACATTGGCTGAACTTGCCCCGCGCGCGCGCCGCAACTATGTGACTATAGTGCGCCGGGCGGGCAACGCGGATTCACTTGAACGCGCACTCGCGGTCGAAAT
>JAYVVW010000207.1:0-18901 GCA_043786595.1 Sphingomonadales bacterium
AGGCATCGCAACCCGATACGAAAAGACCGCACGCAACTATCTCGCTGGCCTCCACCTCGTTTGCGCTCTGGTCTGGCTCAAATGACGACAGGCCCTAAATTCAATCCTTCGGCGGTTAGTCGCGATGGCCAGATCAGAACCGAATAATGAGCGAAATGGAAACTGCGGGTTGATCGTCGACCAAAGCTCTGCGCATAGCGGTTATGTCCATTGGAGCGCGCGAACATGAAGCTGCCTGCGGGCTTTGACCTCTATTCAATCGAAGTCTTCCTGCTGACCGCTGAACTCGGCGGTATGACGCAAAGCGCGCAGCATCTTGGCCTGACGCAGTCGGCGGTGTCACAAACGATAGCGAAGCTGGAAAGCGCGCTTGGAACAATGCTCTTCGATCGTGGACAACGCCCGCTTGCGTTAACGATTGGTGGCAAAGCGCTTTATGACCAAGGTGCAAAACTTGTTTCTAATGCAAAAGGTCTCATCGGTGAAATTCGCGATGGATCTGACGTGCCGATTGAAAGCGTCACGATCGCGATGGCCGAAAGCATGGCCAACCAATTGACTGTGCCTCTGATCACCCAACTCGGCCACCGCGCAACGCACTGGCGTATCAGATCAGGAATTTCACTGATCCAGCATCAGGATTTTCTTGCGCGTAAAAATGACATGCTGATTACTGGCAGCAGTACGCTCGAAGATGTTGAAGGCATTATGCATTTGCCGATTTTTGAGGAAGGCTTCATCCTTGTGCTACCCGCCACACATCAAGCGCTGGCAGACCCGATCAAAATAATCGAAGCCAGTCCGTTCATTCGTTACTCGCTCCAATCTGGAATGGGACAACGGATTGAAAGCCAGATCGCCAGGATGAAACTGCGGCTAACCAACTTCATCGAAGTCGATTCCACGTTGCAACAATTGAGCGCGGTTGTCGGGGGCCTTGGCTGGAGCATTACGACACCGAGCTGCGTTGCCACACATCTTGCGATGCTTGACCGGGTGCGGCTTGAGCCGATGCCACGCGGGCAATTTTTTCGGCGTTTTCAGTTGATCGCGCGCGCGGGCGATCTCGGCGATTTACCGCAGGCGATTGCGGCCTTGGCCCGGTCTCACCTGCAAACCCAAACATTTCCCGATCTGATTGCACGCTATCCCTGGATCGCCGCTGAAATCAAATGGTGAGTGCCGTCCAAAGCCAGGGTGCAAAGCTGCGCCAAACCTCGACATGAAAACATGTTTCGCTCACCCGTATCAAGATAATTTCTACCGTTTCGTAGATCGTTCTGGTCGCCCGCCCCACCGCAAATCGATCCAGATCGAGCGGACAGCCTGACATTAGGCGTTCTGCGGCGCGCGTGCCCTCGACGATCAGGCATAGCGATCGCTCGCTGACCTCGGTGACGCTCAATTCCTGACCAGCGCCGAGCGCTATGCTGACACCTTCAGGCGCTCGCAGCAGCCATTCGTCGGGACCAAGACACATTACCTGGCCATCAAAATCACCAATTTTGTCCGGCAGTTTGTCGCCGAGCAATTCTTCTAACTGCGCGCGGTCGCGTGCCCGCAACGAAAAACGCGCCATCGGTTCGGCAAAACGCACTGTGAAACCGGCACCGATATGGGTTTCAGCAGTCAAAGAATCAGTGCGCGATAAAGTCTCAAACATTGAGCCGCGCTCCTTCAGGATCGATGAAAGTCATCCCCGAAACCTTGGCGCTATATGTGCGGCCCGGCATTGAAACGTGAAGCGTCTCGCCCATCCGCGCTCTACCGCCACTGACGAGCGCAAGCGCGATTGAACGGCCCATCGCGTCGCTCCAATAAGAGGACGTGACATGGCCGATCATTGTCATCGGGATCGGTTGATTGGGATCGACGACAATTTGCGCGCCCTCCTCTAGGACAAGTTTCGGATCATCGGTGAGCAATCCAACAAGCTGCTTACGGTCAACCAGCAACATGTCAGGCCGTAAGAGCGAGCGTTTGCCGACGAAATCGGGCTTCTTTTTGCCCACCGCCCAATCTAGCCCTGCATCTGAAGGCGTGACTGTCCCGTCGGTATCTTGCCCGACAATGATAAAGCCCTTTTCCGCACGCAGCACATGCATTGCTTCGGTGCCGTACGGCGTGATTCCGTACTCGGCTCCCTGCGCCATCAGTATTTTCCATAGCGCCGCACCATATGAGGCAGGCAAGTTGATTTCGAAGCCCAGCTCGCCGGTAAAGCTCACGCGAAACAGTCGCACGGGAACGCCGCAAATCTGGTCCTGCCGGATCGCCATGTGCGGAAAGGCCTCGGCTGACAGATCGATCCCTTTGACCAGCGGTTCGAGCACCGCCCGCGCATGTGGCCCTTGGAGCGCGATCACCGCCCATTCTTCAGTCGCACTCGTCAGCCAGACGTCGAGATCGGGCCATTCGGTCTGGAGATAATCCTCCATCATGTTGAGAACGCGCGCTGCGCCGCCGGTGGTGGTGGTCAGATGGAAACGATCAGGCGCGAGACGCGCCGATACGCCGTCATCCATTATGAAACCATCTTCCTTGAGCAGCAGGCCATAGCGACAACGTCCCGGCTCCAGTCCTTTCCACGGGTTGGTGTACATGCGGTTGAGGAATTCCGCCGCATCAGGCCCGACGACTTCGATCTTGCCCAACGTCGAGGCATCGAAAATCCCGACGTGCGACCGTACTGCGCGGCATTCACGCGACACGGCAGTCTGCATGTTTTCACCCGCAGTTGGGAAATAGCGCGCGCGGCGCCACTGCGCGACCAGTTCAAAAACCGCGCCATTTGCCTCGGCCCAGCCATCAATTGGCGATTTGCGTAACGGCTGGAACAAAGCGTCCTTCGCATGGCCCGCAAGCGCGCCAAAGGTTTGCGGCGTATAGGGCGGACGAAAGGTCGTCAGGCCAATCTCGACGATTGGCTTGGAAAGTGCGGCAGCCGCAATCTGCAAGCCATTGAGATTTGACGTTTTTCCTTGATCAGTCGCCATGCCGTTGGTCGTATAACGCTTGATATGTTCGATCGACCGGAAGCCTTCGCGGACTGCCAGATTGATATCCTTTGCGGTGACATCATTTTGATAATCGACGAATGCCTTGATCCGTGACGCATCCTTGGGCGTTGGCAAAGCGGCGGTGATCGTCCCTGCCCCAAAATCCCACGCCCCTGCACAGGCACCAACACAGCGGGCATTTTCATTCGCTTGATCTGGCACATAAGCCCCCAAATCGTCACGCCATGCCAGACTGCCCTTACTATGTGACCAGAGATGGATGCTTGGTGTCCAGCCACCTGCCATCAGCAGTGCATCGCAGGCAATACGTCCGCCCGAATGGCCATCGTTATGGCAAATTTGAATTGATGCAACGCGGCTCCTGCCATTGATCCCGATGACACTGTGTCCAAGATAAACTTTGATGCCCCAGTTTTCAGCTTCTGATAGCAATGCTTCATCAACAACGGTTCGCACGTCAATAATGCCGCCAATCCCAACCCCCGCTTTGGCCAGCGCGAATATGTCACGCCAGCCACTATCGTGCGAGGCCATCAACGCGATCCGGCGACCTACCGCAACGCCGTAGCGAAACAGCCATGTCTTTGCCGCCGACGCCAGCATGACACCGGGGGTATCATTGCCGTCAAAAACCAGCGGCCGTTCGATCGCCCCTTGCGCAATGACGACTTCGCCTGCTCGAATGCGCCACAACTTTTCACGCGATGCATTTCCAGGATGTGCCACATGCTCGGAGAGCCGTTCAACCGCGCCGATGAAATTGTCGTGATAATAACCAAATGCCGTCGTCCGCGTCAGAATTTTTACGTTGGGCGCAGCGTCAAGCGCCTTCATGCTGCGGTCTAGCCATGGCCAGAGCGCGGGATCAGACAGTGCCCCGCCGCCCGCTTCATTCTGTTCGTCGATCAGTATGACGCGTTTGCCCGAAGCACTTGATTCAAGTGCCACGTCAATACCCGCTGGCCCCGCCCCGATGATAAGCAGGTCGCAGTGCGCATAGCGCGCTTCATAAACGTCGGGATCAATGTCAGTCGGGGCGTTACCAAGACCCGCCATTTTGCGGATCGCGGGTTCATAGAGCGCCTCCCAGAATGAACGCGGCCACATGAACGTCTTGTTATAAAAGCCCGCCGGGAAAAACATGCTGAGCCGGTCGGTGATCGCACCGAAATCATGTTTGAGCGATGGCCAGCGGTTCTGGCTTTTTGCCTCAAGCCCCTCATAAATTTCAACGCCAGTCGCGCGCAAATTCGGCGTGAACCGCCCCACGCCGCGATTGACCGACACGAGAGCGTTGGGTTCCTCGCTACCCGCACCCACGATCCCGCGCGGGCGGTGATATTTGAACGATCGGCCAAACATTTGCACGCCGTTGGCAAGCAGCGCCGATGCCAGCGTGTCGCCTGAAAACCCCTGATAGGGCTTGCCATCAAAGCTAAAGCTAATCCGGGCAGAACGGTCAATTCGCCCCTGCCCCTCTATCCTGCGCCCGGTCATCGCCGCGCCTCACCCGCTTTATACGTTGTTTCAAATTTATCGGTCACAGTGTCACGCACGGCATTGAAAAACCGGCTGCATCCATGGATATGGTGCCAACGCTCATGGTGCCGCCCGCGTGGATTGGCACGGAAGAAAAGATAGGCTTCCCATTCTGCATCGCTTTGTGTCGACGGATCGGCGGGTCGTGCGATATGCGCCTGCCCTGCATAGGCAAATTCAAGCTCTGGTCGGGCTTCTTCGCAGTAGGGACAGTGGATCAGCAACATATCAGTGCGCCACTGCAGCGGCCGCTGCCTCGTCAATCAGGCGACCACTGCGAAATCGATCAAGATTGAACGGCGCATTGATCGCATGCGGTGTATCATGCGCCATGGTGTAGGCGAGCAAATCACCCGCGCCCGGCGTCGCCTTGAAACCGCCCGTGCCCCAGCCGCAGTTGACGTAAAGCCCTGGCACCGGTGTTTTGCCCAAAATCGGCGACCGGTCTGGCGTTACATCGACGATCCCACCCCAATTGCGCAACATCCGCATCCGCCGGAAAATCGGAAATATCTCGCAAATTGCGGCCAGCGTATGTTCGACAATATGGAGCGCGCCGCGCTGCGAATAGCTGACATATTGATCGGTGCCAGCGCCGATTACAAGTTCGCCCTTGTCCGATTGGCTCATATAGGCGTGGACAGTGTTCGACATGACGACGCACGGAAAGACTGGCTTGATAGGCTCAGAAACGAGCGCTTGTAGCGGATAGCTTTCGAGCGGGAATGTCAGCCCCGCCATATTCATGATCACCGATGTGTTCCCCGCAGCCGATACACCAACGCGTTTGCAGGCGATGCTGCCGCGCGTTGTGTCAACGCCCTCAATCGCCCCGTCCACGCCACGCCGAATGCCGGTCACCGCACAATTTTGAACGATATCGACGCCGAGCGCAGCCGCAGCACGCGCATAGCCCCACGCCACACTATCATGCCGTGCGGTGCCGCCACGCCGTTGCAAGGCTGCTCCAAGCACGGGATGGCGCGCATCGGGCGAAATGCTGAGTGGCGGGCAATAAGCCTGCGCTTCTTCCGCAGTGAGCCATTCATTATCAACGCCGTTCAAGCGGTTTGCGTGGATATGCCGTTGGAAACTTTGCACATCGTGCACATTATGCGCGAGCATCATCACGCCGCGCTTTGAATACATGACGTTGTAATTGAGTTCGCGGCTCAGGCCATCCCACAGCTTTACGGCATGGTCATAAAGGTGCGCGCTTTCGTCATAAAGATAATTGGAGCGGATTATCGTCGTGTTGCGCCCGGTATTGCCACCGCCAATCCAGCCCTTTTCAAGCACGGCCACATTGGTTATCCCATATTTTTTGGCGAGGTAGTAGGCCGCCCCCAATCCGTGCCCACCTCCACCGACGATGATCGCATCATAGGATGCTTTGGGCGCAGCGTCGGGCCATTGCTCGGGCCAGCTTTGATGCCCGCCAAGTGCTTTTGCAAACAGCGACAGGCCACTGAAGCGCGTCATCGCAAATCGCCGTCACATGAGGAAAGCGCCGCCATCGCCTTTTCGATATAATATCCCTTGAAATGTTCAACGAGCTTTTCTTCGTTCGAATAAGGCCCTTGAATATATCCGTCGGTTGCAATGCCGCGGTGATTGAGGCTCGACAAATGACTATCCTGCGCATTGGTCGCGCGCCACACGGCGGTTAGGTTATCAACGTCATAATCAACGCCTTCGACAGCAGCTTCATGCACCAGCCAGCTTGTTCGAAGCAGTGATTGCCCCGCCGAAAGTGGCGTCAGTGAAAGGCTGACAACATGATCACAGCAGAAATGGTGCCAGCTATTGGGTTCGGTCCACACCGAAACGCTTGAACCTTCCGGAGCGTTGAACGGGCCGAGCAGCTTGGCCGATGCAATTTTCCCGTCAATCGTCTGCGATACCGCGCCGTTAAGCAGCGGTAGTCGCGCGACCCGGTGCCACCACTCACCGGGGAATTCCACGAGATCATGATAGATCCCAAGCGCTTTCCACTCGGCGCGCTTGGTTTCGACGAGTGCTTTATATTTCGCATCGCTACTTCGATCTTCGGGCAGGCCTTTGCCAAAACCGTAATTGCCGAGGCATGAAATGAGTTCAGGATGGTTGGCGTTACAGTGATAGCATTCGCGGTTGTTCTCCATCACCAGTTTCCAATTGGCATTTTCAATCAGATCATCCTGAACCGCAACCTTGCAGTGTTCTAGATCATACATCGCAATCTGTGCCTCGATGTCGGTCTTGACCCGGTCAATCGGCGGCGGAGCGTCTGCCATGCAGATGAAGATCAGCCCCGCGATATTTTCAATCGCGACTGATTTGAGGCTGTGTTCACTTTTATCAAAATCCGGCCCCATATTGCGCGCGCCGATCAACGCACCGTCGAGCGCGTAGGTCCATTGGTGATAGGGACAGATCAGGCGCGGCGATGAACCGCGCTGCGCTTCACAAACCCGCGCGCCGCGGTGGCGACAGCTGTTGTAAAAAGCGCGGACTTCGCCATCTTTTCCGCGCACGATGATGATGGCGTTATTGGCAAGCTCGAATACGAAATAGTCGCCCGGCTGCTTCACATGCGCCACCGTGCACGCGTAAAGCCATACTGATTTGAGAAGAACCTGCGTATCAAATTCAAACGCTTCTTGGCCGGTGTAGAGTTGTTGCGGCAGTGTGTGGCCTGGCTTATCCTGAGCAAGCAGCACGGCAATATGATCAAATCGCGCCATGACTATCCCTTCAGTACGGCATTTTCTGGATCAAACGGCGAGTCTGCGATGATCGTCGCAGCGTGCCGAACACCAAGAATTGCGATCTCAAGTGCGGTGCCAACGACTGCTACATCAGGCCGAACCATCGCAAGCGCGAGCGATTTTCCACAACGCCAGCCATAGCCACCCGATGTCGCGCGGCCAATGAGTTCGTCGCCGAGGTAAATCGGTTCAGACCCGCGGGCATCGGCGTCAACCACGCCATGTACTTCCATCGTTACAAAGGTGTTGCTTTCGCCGCGTGCATGCCATGCAATCAAAGCGTCTCGCCCGTGAAAATTTGGCTTTTTACTGCTTATGAAACGATGCAAACCACTCTCAAATGCTGAATATTCGATCGAAAGCTCACGCGGAATCAGCTTGTAGCTCTTCTCGAGCGCCATCAGTGTCATCGCGCGAATCCCAAACGGCTTGATCTGGAATTCCGCGCCTGCCGCCATCAGTTTGTCAAAAATATAGTTCTGCATTTCGATCGGATGGTGAATTTCCCAGCCCAATTCACCGATGAAATTAACGCGGAGTGCGTCGACTTGCGCAACGCCCAGGCTGATCCGTTGTCCCGTCAGCCACGGAAAAGCAGCATTCGACAGATCGGCATCGCTTAACTTGGCAAGAACATCACGCGCGCGCGGGCCCGCAAGCACGAGTACGCCCATTGACGTTGTCAGCCGTTCGAAACTGACCGATCCATCGCGTGGCATCGCTTTTTTCAGATAGTCGTGGTCATGACGTTCATAGGCACCCGCCGAAACCAGGTAATATTTCTGTGGCGCTGATTTATAAACGGTGAATTCGGATCGCACCCCGCCTTTACCCGTCAGCAAGTAAGACAGTGTTACCCGGCCGATTTTCTTGGGCACGGCATTGGTCAGCAATCCGTCAAGCCAGCGCTCCGCACCCGGCCCCGAAATTTCGCATTTCGCAAATGCGCTCATATCCTGAAGTCCGACATGTTCATGAACGTGGCGACATTCATTGCCGACGTGTTCGAAATAATTCGATCTGCGAAATGACCATTTCTCGCGGATCGGTGCGCCGTCACCCGTGACCGGATGATTGTCGCGGAGTATCACATCGGGCTGATCAAGGTCGGCATCGCTCAGTGCATAACCTTCGGGCGCAAACCAATTGGGGCGTTCCCATCCGAATACGCTGCCAAAGACTGCGCCCAGCGCTTTCATCCGGTCATAACAAGGTGTGCGCCGCAACGCGCGCGCGCTCTCGCGTTCTTCATCGGGGTAATGCACAGTGAAGACTTTGGCATAAGCCTCTTCGTTTTTTTCGATCAGGAAACCGCGCCCGGCATATTCCCCAAAACGGCGCGGATCGACACCCATCATGTCGATGGTCGGTTCACCGTCAATAATCCAATGCGCCAGTTGCCAACCCGCGCCACCCGCTGCCGTCACGCCAAAACTATGGCCTTCGTTGAGCCAGAAGTTTTTGAGACCCCATGCCGGTCCGACGATTGGCGACCCGTCAGGAGTATAGGCGATTGCGCCGTTGTACACTTTTTTGATGCCGACTTCGCCGAATGCGGGAACGCGCGCCATCGCAGCAAGGATATAGGGCTCAAGCCGGTCGAGCGCGTCGGGGAACAGTTCATATTCGCTGTTCGCGACCGGCCCGTCAATATAGCAGGCCGGCGCCCCGCGCTCATAGGGGCCGAGCAGCAAACCGCCTGCTTCTTCGCGCATATAATAAGACGAATCAGGTTCGCGCAGTACCGCCATTTCAGGCAATCCCTGCGCGCGGCGTGCCATGATCGCGGGATGTTGCTCGGTTACGACATATTGATGCTCGACAGGGATCACCGGAATATCGAGCCCGACCATCGCGCCTGTTTGTCGCGCGAAGTTCCCCGAACAGGAAACGACATGCTCGCAGGTTATATCGCCTTGATCGGTCGTGACCAGCCACTCTCCGTTTGGAAGCTGCGTGATTGCCGTGACGACGGTGTTGCGGTAGATCGTCGCACCGCGCTGTCGTGCACCTTTGGCGAGCGCCTGCGTCAGATCGGCGGGCTGGATATAACCATCATCGGGGTGTTGAATCGCGCCAATTACACCGTCCATAGAAGCAAGCGGCCAGATCGCCTTAACCTGATCGGGGGTCAGGAAGTTGACATCGACTCCAATCGTCCGCGCGACACCGGCGTAATATTGATATTCGTCCATCCGGTCTTTGGAGGTTGCAAGCCTGATATTGCTGACCTTCGAAAAGCCAGCATGCAGACCCGTTTCGGTCTCAAGTGACGGGTAGAGCCCAACCGAATATTGATGGAGCTTGCCAACCGAATAGCTGAGGTTGAACAGCGGCAACAGCCCCGCCGCGTGCCATGTCGATCCCGATGTCAGTTCTTTGCGCTCAAGTAAGACAACATCGCTCCACCCCATTTTCGCAAGATGGTAGAGCGTGCTGACGCCGACGACGCCGCCGCCGATGACCACTACCCTCGCTGTTGTTTTCATTTGATCGGCCCGCACCTGTGGATTTATGCACCGACAATAAGCAACCCAAACTGGCCCGCAACCAATTACGTTGGTTTGGGCACATCATCGGCAATTCTAATGGCTCCGATTAGCGCGCGCGCACCAGTAGTTCGGCGGTTGCGTCGATGATTGCGTCCACATCTAGCCGGTGATGTGCGTAAATATCGGGTAAATCGCCGGTCTGGCCGAAACGTTCGGTGCCAAGCGGGCTGACCCGGTGACCGCAGACGCCGCCGATCCAGCTGAGCGTTGCTGGCGCAGCGTCGAGGATTGTCACGATTCGCGCCGAACGGGCAAGCGGCGCGAGCAACGTTTCGATATGCGATGGTTCTGCATCGCGCGATGTCCAGCGCGCGCGGTGCCCCGCTGTCCAGCCGCGATGGAGCAGCGTTGGCGATGTAACGTTGAGCAGTCCGATGCCGGGCATGTCTTGCGACAGTGCCTCGCATGCCGCAATCGCCTCTGGGGCTATCGCGCCCGAAAAAACAATCGCAGCGTCCGAACCCGGTGCAGGTGCGCGCAGCCAGTATCCACCCGCAATTGCGCCGTGTTGCCAATCGCCATTGTCGCGCTTGGGCTGATCGATCATGCGCGTCGTCAGCCGGAGATAGACTGACTCGCCGTCATCGGCCTGCATCAATCGAAAACTCTCGGCCATCAATAGCGCGAGTTCATCGGCGAACGCAGGCTCATAGTGTCGAAGCCCCGGCTGCCCCATTGCGATGAGTGGCGGGTTGATCGATTGATGCGCCCCGCCTTCGGCACCGAGCGTCACGCCCGACGGTGTGGCCACGAGCAAAAACCGTGCATCCTGATAACATGCGTAGTTAAGCGCATCGAGACCGCGCGCAATGAACGGATCGTAGACGGTGCCAATCGGCAGCAATCGCTCGCCAAACAGTTCATCCGCCAAACCAAAAGCAGCAAGATTAAGGAACAGATTATTCTCGGCTATTCCGAGTTCGACATGCTGCCCCGCGCCGTCGCCAGCCCATTTTTGCGCCGATGGAATTTTCGCCGCGCGAAATACATCCGCCAACTCGCTTCGCCGGAACAGTCCCCGCTGGTTCACCCACGCGCCAAGATTGGTCGAAACTGTAACATCGGGTGATGTCGTCACGATCCGCCGCGCAAATTCGGAACCCGATTTGGCGATTTCGAAAAGGATTTTTCCAAACGCTGCCTGCGTTGACTGATTATCACCCTCAGGCGTAGCAATCGCCGGAATATCAAATTTTGCTGCTGATGTAGTGGATTTGACCCGCGCGATCTGACAATTTTCGACCCGCGCCTTGACGGTGCCGATCATGTTGTCACCCAACCCTGCCCACGGCTCCCATTCGGCCCCGACGGCGATGCCTAGCGTTTCGCGCAGACCGTCAATCTGGCTTGGCGTCATCAGCCCCGAATGATTGTCCTTGTGCCCAGCAAATGGCAGTCCGTAACCCTTCACCGTGTAAGCAATGAATATAGTTGGCGTTTCACCTTGTGCCGCTTCAAACGCTTCACACAATGTTGCAATGCAATGTCCGCCGAGGTTGGTCATCAACTGCGCCAATGCCTCATCATCGCGCTTGCCCAGTAACGCCTTCACTCCGCGTTTCAAACCGATATCATCAAGCAATCGCGCGCGCCACGCTGCCCCGCCCTGATAGGTCAGCGCGGCAAATTCTGCATTGGGCGTTGTGTCGATCCATTCGCGCAAATTTCCCCCGCCGGGTTCGGCAAAGGCCGCTTCCTGAAGTTTGCCGTGTTTGAGCGTGATCACGCGCCAGCCGCATGTTTCAAAAATATCATCGAACCTGCGGAACATGCGGTCTGCAGTGGTCGCGTCGAGCGACTGGCGGTTGTAATCGACGATCCACCAGCAGTTACGGATATCGTGCTTATAGCCTTCGATCAGGCATTCGTAGATATTGCCTTCATCAAGCTCGGCATCACCCATCAACGCGATCATGCGGCCTGCATCACTTTGGCTGCGCGAACCATGTGCAATCAGATAATCCTGCACAAGGCTCGCAAACGCTGTGATCGCAACGCCAAGCCCGACCGACCCTGTCGAAAAATCAACGGGAATTACGTCCTTGGTGCGACTGGGGTAGCTTTGCGCACCGCCAAAGCCGCGGTACGCCTGCAATTGTGCAAGCGACTGTGATCCAAGCAGATAATGGATAGCGTGAAGCACCGGCCCCGCGTGCGGCTTGACTGCAACCTTGTCATTGGGGCGGAGCGCGTGGAAATACAGCGCTGTCATAATCGCGGTGATCGACGCACATGAGGCCTGGTGCCCGCCCACCTTTACCCCGTCGCGGCTCTCGCGCAGATGATTGGCGTTATGGATCGTCCACGATGATAGCCAGCGCAAACGTTCTTCAATGCGTTCGAGCGTCACAATTGTTTCTGCTGAAATCATACTGGTCATTGCATGTCCAAACGAAGTTGACCACGCAAATTAAGGGATAAGCCGACGCACGTCCTTGCTTTATTGTGTTAATTGCGGCATATATTGGCAGAATATTCTAATTTTTAATGGAAATTTACAATATATGCGCAGATTTGCAATCGATGCGACTGATCGAAAAATCCTTGCCGTGTTGCAGGAAGATGGGCGGATCTCCAATCAGGACCTTGCCGATCGCATTGCTTTGTCACCCAGCCCGTGCCTGCGCCGGGTGCGCCAGCTTGAGCAGGCAGGGGTTATTTCCAATTATGTCGCCTTGCTTGATCCAAATGCTGTCGGTCTTGGTGTCACGGCGTTTGTCCGTGTCAGGCTAGACGCCCAAGATGACGCGCAGCTCGCGCGCTTTGAAGCTGCGATTGCCGAGTTTTCCGAAGTCATGGAATGCTATTTGATGACCGGCGATAGCGATTACCAAATCCGCGTGCTCGTAGGCTCGTTACAAGAATTTGAGGATTTCCTCAGGCAGAAGCTGACCCGGCTTCCCGGCGTATCGCAGGTAACATCAAGTTTCGCATTGCGTCCGATCGTTTACCGAACCGCCTTGCCTGTTACCGATAGTGTCGGATAAGCGAGCCGCTGGTTTTATTTTCCAATCCAGCCAATATTTTCATTTCCGTTATACGTTCAAAGCGGCAATAGTTTCTTCAAGGAATTTGCCGGATTAGGGGGAATACGCCGTGACAATTGAGAATGACCGCCTTGCCGCTTTTTGGATGCCCTTTACCGCGAACCGCGCTTATAAAGAAACGCCGCGCCTGTTAAACAGCGCGAAGGACATGCACTATGTCAACAGTGAAGGCCGAACGATCCTTGATGGCACTGCGGGCCTTTGGTGCGTTAACGCCGGGCATTGCCGTGCGTCGATTGTCGAAGCGATCCGCAAAACTGCCGGCGAACTTGATTTTGCGCCAATTTTTCAATTAGGCCATCCATTGGCGTTTGAGCTCGCGACGCGTGTCGCCGCACTCATGCCAGTCGGCCTGGACCGCATTTTCTTTACCAATTCGGGATCCGAATCGGTCGATACCGCGCTCAAAATCGCGATCGCCTATCAGCGCGCACGCGGCGAAGGCACGCGGACGCGACTCATTGGCCGAGAACGGGGATATCACGGCGTTGGCTTTGGCGGCATATCGATTGGTGGGATCGTCAACAATCGGCGGCAGTTTGGCACGCTTTTGACCGGTGTCGATCATTTGCCGCATACGCACAGCCTTGAGCACAATGCATTCACGCGCGGACAACCCGCATGGGGCGGTCATCTTGCCGAAGATCTCGAACGCATTGTAGCGCTACACGGTGCCGAAACGATCGCGGCGGTGATTGTCGAGCCGATGGCAGGCTCAACAGGCGTTCTGATACCCCCCGTCGGTTATCTTGAAAAATTGCGCGAGATTTGTACGAAGCACGGCATCGTTTTGATTTTCGATGAAGTGATCACCGCATTTGGCCGCATCGGTGGCGCGACCGCGGCGGGAACGCTTGGCGTGACGCCCGATATCATCACGATGGCCAAGGGGCTGACCAACGCTGCGGTGCCAATGGGCGCAGTCGCGGTGGCGCGCGCGATACACGACACTGTCGTCAATGGCGGCCCCGACGGGATCGAACTCTTCCACGGCTACACCTATTCGGGCCATCCACTTGCGGCGGCGGCGGGGATAGCAACGCTTGACCTCTATGCCTCAGAAGCGATCTGGGATCATGCGGCTTCGCTCCATGACTATTGGGAAGACGCCGTCCACAGCCTCAAGGGCAAGCGCCATATCATCGACATCCGCACTATGGGGATCGTCGCGGGAATTGAGCTTGCACCGCGCGCCGGCGCTGCGGGTAAACGCGCAATGGAATTGTTTCATAAGTGTTTTGACAACGGCCTGCTCGTTCGCGCGACCGCAGACATCATTGCATTATCACCCCCGCTCACGCTCGAAAAACCGCATATTGATGAAATCGTTGGACGGATTGGCGAATTGCTGGAAACTGTCGACTAGGCAAAGGTCCGTCGGGTCTTTGTCAACAGGAGCATTGACACTATGGACCCCCTTTTCGATTTTACCGATCAAGTTATCCTGATTACCGGCGGAAGCCGCGGGCTTGGCTATCAAATGGCCAAAGCTTTTGCCCTGCGCGGCGCAAATCTGATCATCGCCAGCCGCAAAGCCGATGCCTGCGAAACCGTTGCCGACGAAGTCCGCGCGATGGGCCGAAGGGCGTTGGCGGTCAGCGCGCATGTCGGCAAATGGGATGGATGCGACCGATTGATCGACACCGCATACGCCGAATTTGGCCGCGTCGACGTGCTCATCAACAACGCCGGGATGGGTCCGCGCTGCGCCAGCCATGAAGTGACCGAACAATTGTTCGATTCGGTCGTCAACCTCAACTTCAAAGGGCCGTTCAGACTTGCCAGCCAGATCGCGCACCGGATGCAACAGGGTGACGGCGGCTGTATCATCAACATCTCGTCGACGGGCGCGACAATGCCGTTGCCTCATGTTGTACCTTACGGCGCGTCAAAAGCTGCGCTCAATGCGATGACGTTGAGCTTGGCGCTTGAATACGGCCCCAAAGTCCGCGTCAACACTTTGGCAGCAGGCCCATTTCTCACCGACATTGCAAAGGCCTGGACGCCCGAAATGCGCGAACAATCGGACAATGCCCGAGGGCGCCCGGGCGATCCGGAAGACATCGTGACAGCCGCGTTATTCCTGGCCAGTCGCGCTTCGAACAACGTGACGGGAAGCATCGTGCGTTGCGACGGTGGCACTTGGTAGACTCGCTGATAGCAAACTCCCGTTCCCTGAGCGTGTCGAAGAATAGCCCTTTTCTTTACATCGCCAATTCCCCCCTCACGCGTCGACCGTCCTCAGCCCGACAAAGCGCGCGCGGTTGCCGAGGATGAATCGGTTTACGCCCAGCGCGATGCCTACCGAGCTAAACAGCGTGATGACCATGAAATCGATATAGTGCAGCGTGATGAGATTTGCAGGCTCAAGCACGAATGTGAACGTGCCGTAGAGGAGCACGCCCCAAATCACGCCTGTAACCGCCGCAGATGCGCCCACCCCGCGAAACAGCAGTCCGACGATGAACGCCGACAGGATCGGCATCGATGCAAGGCCGTTGAGCTGTTGGAGCAGGTTGATGATGCTCGCCGCGTTTTGATAGAGTGGGACAAGCGCGATCGAACTGGTGATGATGATTGCGGAAACGATCGCCGCGAGCCGCCAGTGATTCGTCACCGGCGCGATGAACGGATCATGGAAATCGACCGAATAGAGCGCCACCGCACTGTTCAGAATGGCGCTGGTATGCGCAATCACAGCCCCCGCAATCAACGCGGCGAATATGCCAGACAGCCAATCGGGCAAGACTTGCGCGACCAGCCGGCCATAAGCTGCATCGCCGACGTCACCAAACAGCTTGTAAGCGACAACGCCTGGCACGACGACGATTGCCGGGATGATCAGGATGCGGATCGTAGCAGCCGCGAGCACGCCTTTTTGCGCCTCGCGCACCGTTGGGGCCGCCATCGCCTTTTGCGTGATCGGCTGGTTGGTCGACCAATAAAAGATCTGGATGAAGATCATGCCGGTAAACAGCGTGTGAAACGGAATTGGCGAATCGTTTGCGCCGAACATCGTCAGCCGTTCGGCAGGCATGTTTGAAGTGATGTCAAAATTGACTGCGGCAAGCGCAAGCGCAACGATCAGCAGCGCAATCGTGAGCACTCCCACTCCAGCATAGGTGTCCATGATGGCAACAGCGCGCAGCCCGCCGAGCATTGTGTATGATGCTGCGATAATCCCGAGGATTGCGGCAAAGACGATGATGGGAATGTCTGCACCGAACAATGACTGGAGAAACAGTCCGCCCGAATAAAGCCCTGCAGGCAAATAGATCAGGACGATCCCGAACAGGAACAGTGCCGAGACGAGTGTACGGATGCTGCGCCCACCGTAGCGCCGTTCGAGCAATTCGGTAACCGTGGTGCAATTGTTGCGGTAGTAGACGGGGACGAAAACAAACGCGAGAATCAGCAAACCGAAAAAGCCCGCAATCTCCCACCAGGCGAGGAGCAGCATCTGATTGCCGTTCATTCCGACAAGTTGATCGGTCGATAGATTGGTAAGCGTGATCGATCCTGCGATAAAAAACCAGCTGAGCCCGCCATTGGCGAGGAAAACGTCCTTCGAACTGCCGGTGCCGCCCTTGTTATCGTGGCGGACTTTGATCGTGGTGAAAATCGCTATCAAAAGTGTGATCGTTATGCAGATGGCAATTTGTGCCGGATTTATACTGTTCGATGCCGCGTTCATGTTGCTATTGCTCCCCTGTCTGATAGTCATATCGCCGATGCGCAGACAAGCAAGCACAGTGACACTGGCGGTTCGAACATGACGATGATTGGCTTGCCAGCCCGCATCGACGGCGATCAGATTAGCCTTGTATTCAGCGATGGTGGAGCAGGTGCGCCGCAGGTTGCATATTTGGGGCCACGATTGAGCCAAAGCGAGGATTTAAGCGCGATCACTGCCGCAGCGCAGTTCGGATTGCACGAAGCACAGCCCAATGTTCGGGTTGCGCCGAGCCTGTTCCCGCAGGTTGGCACGGGGTTCCTCGGTAGTCCTGCCGCGTTGATCCGTCGCGGCGACCGTGCCGTCGTGACCGCGTTTGAACTGACTGACATATCGATTGGCCAGGCGCGCGCCGGGTTTCAGTTTGAAGATAAGCATAACGGCCTGTCGCTCTCGATCGAATGGCGCATTGCGAGCGGTGATGTCGTGGTCACGCGCGCTTCGTTGACGAACAAGGGCTCGGACAGGCTGGCGATTGATCATCTTGCTTCATTGTCACTACCGCTGCCCGATTGGGCTATTGTGCAATCGCGCTTTTCAGGCCGCTGGTCGCATGAAATGGGGGTGGCGCGTGCGCCGATTGCGCAGGGCGAAACGCGCAGTCACTCACGTGGCGGCAAGCAGGGATTTGGTGGCGGCAACTGGCTGATGGTTGGCAGCGCCAACGCCGACGCTGATACGGGCAAGATGATCGCAGCGCATCTCTTGTGGAGCGGTGATTATCAGAGCGTTGTCGAGCGCGACGCCGACGGCGCAGCAATGCTCCAGCTTGGGGTGCGCCTTGACGCAGGTGAGATCATTCTCGGCGCGGGGGAAAGCTATCACACACCCGACGCCTGCTTTGCATTCAGCAATGCAGGGCGCAACGGGCTGCGCCGCGCCTTTCATACATTTGCCCGCGCCGATATTTTGCCAGCGATGGGCCCGCGCAAGGTGCATATCAACAGTTGGGATGCGCTTGGGTTTGATCTTGATGAAGCGCGGCTGATGGCGTTTGCGCAGACCGCAGCGCAAATTGGCATCGAACGTTTCGTGGTAGACGATGGCTGGTTCAGCGGGCGCAGCAACGATCGCACGAGCCTGGGCGATTGGTCGACCGATCGTGCTCGATTTCCGCGCGGGTTAAACCCGCTCATCGCGCATGTCGAAAAACTCGGGATGGATTTCGGCTTGTGGGTTGAGCCTGAGATGGTGAGCGCCGATAGTGATCTCTACCGCGCCCACCCCGATTGGTGCCTCAATCTGCCGATGCGCGCGCAGCCCGAACAGCGCCAACAACTGGTGCTCGATCTGACGCAACCCGAAGTCTGCGAATATCTGTTTTCGGCAATCGACCGGTTGTTGGGTGATCATGCGGTAGCCTATCTCAAATGGGATCATAATCGCGACCTTTTCCCGGCGGCAAACGCGAACGGTCCAGTGGGGCACGCGCAAACGATCGCGCTTTATGCGCTGCTCGACCACGTTCGCGCGGCGCACCCGCACGTTGAAATCGAAAGCTGTTCGAGCGGCGGCGGGCGTGTTGACTATGCGATCATGGAGCGCTGCCACCGATTTTGGGCAAGCGACAATAATCATCCGGTTGACCGGCTGAGGATCAACAATGCGTGGAGCCAGTTTTTCCCGCTCGAAGTGATCGGAACACATGTTGGCCCGCCGACAAACCCGATCACAGGCCGCAGCGCGCCAATCGATTTTCGCGCAAAAGTAGCAATGTTTGGCCATATGGGGGTTGAGGCCGATCCGACGGATATCGATCAAACCGATCGCGAAACGCTTGCTGCAATCATCGCGCTCTACAAGGATTGGCGCGGTGTCCTGCACACAGGGCTGTGTGAAGAACTGTCATGCGACACGCCTGACATATGGGCGATGGTGGTGAGATCGCCTGCGCGGTCAATCGCATTGGTAGCGCAAACCCAGTTCGCGGCGGCCTTTCACGCTCAGCGCATTTATCTGCCAGGATTTGAAGCAGCCGCGCGATACCGCGTCACCCTGCCCGCGCCGTGGCCCAATAAAGCGCGCTGGTATCTGAACGATGCGAATGCTTGGCGTTCGGGACTTGTGATGTCAGGCCAGGCGCTCGCATTTAGCGGTTTGGCAATCCCGCTGACCCATCCTGATACGGCATGGTTGATTTCAGCCGAGCGGATCGATTGATGCGGCTGGGCGTCTGTTATTATCCCGAACATTGGCCCGAAAATTGGTGGGCCGACGATGCGCAGCGTATGGCCGCGATGGGGCTGACGCGCGTGCGGAT
>JAYVVW010000208.1:0-2661 GCA_043786595.1 Sphingomonadales bacterium
GATTTCGCCCGGGCCAATTGCCGATACCGAAGGTATGTCACGGCTTGCCCCCAGCGATCAGGCCGAAGCGGTGATCAAGGGCCGGATCGCACTGCGCGATTATGGCACCAAGGGCGATATCGCTGAAATGGCGCTGTTTCTGGCAAGCGACAGCGCGCGATACATTACCGGATCGATCATCAACGTCGACGGCGGTTCCGAACTTGGTGACGCCGCGCCCGACGCCATCCCTGCGGAGTATAAATGATGGATATGGTCGAACGCTGGCATACCTATGTCAAAAGCGATGACGCCGCGATGCTTGATGCCATGCTCGCCGACGACGCAGTGTTCGAATCGCCTGTTGTGCATACGCCGCAGCGCGGCAAAGCGATCACATTCAAATATTTGCGCAGCGCTGCGGCGGTGCTCAACAGCGAAGCCTTCACCTACACCGGCGAATGGCGCGCCGAACGCAGTGCGATCCTTGAATTTGAAAGCGAGATTGACGGTATCAAACTCAACGGGATCGATATGATCTGGTGGAACGAGGATGACCAGATCACGCGCTTCAAAGTCATGGTGCGCCCGCTCAAGGCGGTCAACATGCTCCACCAGATGATGGGTGCGCAACTGGCGTCGAAATAGTCCCTCTCCCGCAAGGGGAGAGGGAACATGGAGGTTACCGGCCGCCGGTGCGTTGTACCGCACCCTTGTGCGCGCCGACGCCGCCGGCTTTGCGTGAGGGATGGAATGTGCGACGTCCGCGATCGCCTTCGGGCGTGCGTTCGCGGTTGGCAGGCGCTGCACCGCGGCGACCATTGCCGCCGTCGCGGCGTGGCTGTTCGGCCGATGCTGCAGGCTTGGGCAGCTTGGCGCGCTGTGCGTCAAAATCGGCTGGCAGCGGCACCTGATCAAGCTTGATCCCGGTCAGTTTTTCAATCTGACGCAGCCAGCCCTTTTCTTCGCCGCAAACATAGCTGATCGCAATGCCGTCTGCACCCGCACGCGCGGTGCGGCCGATACGGTGGACATATTGTTCGGGCACATTTGGCATGTCGAAATTGTAAACATGGCTCACGCCTGAAACGTCGATCCCGCGCGCGGCGATGTCGGTTGCGATGAGGATTTTGATCTCACCCTTGCGAAACGCCTGAAGCGCCTGAGTCCGCTGCGGCTGCGATTTGTTGCCGTGGATTGCAGCGCAACCGACATTTGCTGCATGGAGATGCTTCACGATCCGGTCGGCACCGTGCTTGGTTCGTGAAAACACGAGCGCGCGTTCGATCGGTTCGGCGGCGAGTGAGATTGTCAGCAACGACTGCTTCTCGGTCTGATTGACGAAGGTCACATATTGGCTGACGCGCTCAGCCGTCGAAGCAACTGGCGTCACGGCAACCTTGATCGGGTCATTGAGAAAACGCGCGCCAAGCTCTGCGATCGCTTTAGGCATCGTCGCTGAAAAGAACAGCGATTGACGCTCCTTGGGGAGCATTTTGTCGATGCGCTTGAGCGGTTCGATAAAGCCAAGGTCAAGCATCTGATCGGCTTCATCGAGAACGAAAATCTCAACATTGCGCAGCGTGACCGCACGCTGTTCGATCAAATCCATCAGTCGGCCTGGAGTCGCGACGAGAACGTCAACGCCCGCAGTCAACGCGCGGATCTGGCGATTGATCGGGACGCCGCCGAACGCCGTTTCAACGCAAATTTTCATGTGGCGGCTATAATCCTGGAACGACTTGGCAATCTGTGCGGCGAGTTCACGCGTTGGCGAAAGCACGAGCACGCGAATGGCACGAATCGCGCGTGGCCGCGGATCATTTTCGAGATACTGGATCGTTGGCAGTGCGAAAGCGGCGGTTTTACCCGTACCCGTCTGCGCGATGCCAAGAAGGTCGCGGCCGAGCAACAGCGGCGGAATTGCCTGCGTCTGGATCGGTGTTGGCGTGGTATATCCCTTTGCGGTGAGCGCAGCGAGAATTGGCTTGGATAGACCAAGCTCAGCAAATGTAGTCATTAAAATTCTTTCAAAATATGCGATGTCGGCAACGCAAAGCGCGCGCCGACAAGCGGGGTTTGTATGACAACCCGCGTGAAAGGGGAGCCGTTGGGCTGAGACGCGTAAGGATCGGAGCCTGTGTCGCATAAGCGAACAATCACGCTGGCCTGGATCGGGCAAAGCATCATGCCTTGCTGCGCTGCAGCGTCAATAAGCGTCAAGTGCGGCAAAAGCAAGGCGAATGTGCAGTGGTGCTTGATCCTGCGCGCGCGATCGCCCACATAGCGACAATGTTGATAGAAACAGAAACAACGCCCAACCCCGCAACGCTTAAGTTTTTGCCTGGCCGGATCGTGATGGAAAGCGGAACGCGCGATTTTGCTACGCCTGAAGAGGCGGAGAGCTCTCTGCTTGCCGAAGCATTGTTTTCGCTTGGCGATGTGACGGGTGTCTTTTTTGGCGGTAGCTTTGTTTCGGTAACGGCGGGGCCGGGCACCAATTGGTTCGATCTCAAGCCCGAGGTGCTCAGCATCCTGCTCGATCATTTTAGCGCAGACATGCCGCTGTTCAAACCTGCAACAGCGGGTGGTTTTTCGGTTCCAGCCGATGACGCGCACAGCGATGATCCGGCTGATGAGGATATCATCGTCCAGATCAAGGAACTGATCGAAACGCGCGTG
>JAYVVW010000209.1:0-2054 GCA_043786595.1 Sphingomonadales bacterium
GCGCGCGATTGCCAGCCTTCCTGTCCCCGATAAATCGTTGTTGAAGTGCGCGTTGTTTCGTCGGTGTGATAGATGTCGCCGCGCCCGAATGCGGTGAACTGAACCTCTTGGCCAAGGCTCGTGTAGCGGCGTAAATCCCAGCGCGCACTGGCAAAGGCGCGCTGTGTATCCTGTCCACTCGTCCGCGCAATTGCGAGGCTGTTGAGTTGAAGCTCGAAACGTCCGCCTACAAGGGGATCGGAAAAACGCTTGCGATAGTCGATGACTGGCAACGCAAACGGCACCTGACCTTGCACATCGTTCGCGCGCAATGTCTGAAAACCGTAGCCTGCCAGAGAAAAATAGGAGGACTGCGAAACACGCTCCAGATTGATGATTGATCGCAGTCGATCATCGCGCGAAAGATCATAACGGCGCAGAAACGTACGATCCGTCGCTACGCGCGCGGAGAATTTCACGCTGAGCTTTGGATCGATCTGGAAGCGACCATTGGCATCGAAGTAGCCGCGGAATTGACGGTTGGCACTCGCCGTCCCGCCAAGCGTCGGCGAAAGCTGCGAACTATAGGTTCCGTATCCAGCGATCCGGTAGGCACCATTGCTCGTCAGCGCGCGATACTCGGCTTCAAGCGCGGGTAGGGCGTTGGTGAATACATGCGGAGTGATCGTCAAATCGCGGTTGGGCGCGATCCGCAAATGGAAAGGGAGTGCCAATTCAAGCCCGTTGCTCTGTGAATAACGCAAATCGGGGACAAGCAGCCCACTTGAACCGTTGCCCTCTGTCGGAATCGAGAAGGATGGCAGCGTCCCCAACCTCAAGCCGAAGAGATCGAATTGCACGCCTTTGAAACGGATCTTGGTGTCGGCAGGGTCATAGGTAAGTGATTTTGCAAAGATTTGCCATGTCGGTTTGATCGGGCAGCCTTCGCTGTCAACGACATCACACGGCGAATAGGCCGCATCGCGCAACACCGCGATGCCGTTGGTGCGTGTTCCAGAGCGTGCGGCGAGCCGACCACCGTTGGCAAGGACGATCAGCAGATTTTGCACGACGCCGTCGCGCAGTGTGTCGGTGAGTTCAATCGAATCGCCATAAGCGATATCGCCCCCCGGATTGGTAACTTTGACATTGCCCGATGCCACGACTTGGCCCGTTGTGCGCTGCCAGACAATCTTATCGGCGCGCACCTCGTTGCCTTCGCGCGCCATCTGCACGTTGCCGCTTGCCGTTACGATATCGGCTTCATTGTCATATTCTAGCGTATCGGCTTCGAATTCGACTGCTTTTTCATCAGACGGCGAGGCACCACCGCTATTGTCTCCGACAGGCGGGGTGACAAGCGGCGCCTGCGCCGCAGCGGCACTGCTCAGGGCGATCAAAAGCGACAACGACATCAACCGGAATGTCTGGAATTTTTTCACGATCACCTGGATACTTGCCAACACAGCGTGATCTATCGCACTGGATTGCGATCACTGCAATTGTTGATCAACATGTTTTGCCGCATCGGCTTGCGGACGCTAACAGCAACCAACTGATTCGCACACGATTGCCCACCGCGTTTTGGGCCATGACAAGGATGATCGATGATCAAGATTAGCTTCGTACCCGCCACAGCTTTGGTCGACACTAAAAACGCGCTGTGCGCACATGCGTATTTGTCAGTTAAGGATGGCGTGAGTGCAACTGCGCTGCCCGGATTGACGCCCGAACAGGCGGCAGTGGTTCGCAGTGGCGCAACTGCCGCGCGTTTTGAAGGCGAAGGCGGCAGCATTTCCGAACAGTTTGTCGCAGGGCCAAGGCGTGTTTTGCTCGCCGGGATCGACAAGGCGGATGTCGACGGCTTTGAAAAGGCCGGGGCTGCGATCGTTGCCCGCCTGCTGACGTCGGGTGAGACATGTGTGTGCGTTGATCTGTCCGCTCTCGCGATTGCGCCTTCGGTCGATTGCATCGTGCGCTTTGCCGCAGGGGCACAATTGCGAAGCTGGCGTCACGATAAATACCGCACCAAGCTTGCAGCCAAAGCCAAGCCAACGCTTACCGAACTCATCATC
>JAYVVW010000210.1:0-2225 GCA_043786595.1 Sphingomonadales bacterium
GCGAGCGAAGCGCGGCAATCCAGCGGCACCAGAGACTGGATTGCCGCGCTTCGCTCGCAATGACGGGTGGTGCAGATTAAAAGCACCGCGCTCTAAACCTTCAAAACCCGCCGGCAAATCGCGTCAAGCTTTGCCATCCGCGCGGGGTCGCGTGCGCCGGGGTCGGTGATCATTGCAAAATCGAGGACGGTGTCGATCGGACTCGGCGTGCGCACCGCTGGCAGTATCTGCGCGAGATGTTCGACAAGGCCGCGCGCGCGGTCAGCGTTGGCCATCAGTTGTGCGATCACCGCACTCACCTCGACATGCGCGGTTTGTGCGCGCCAGCAGTCATAATCGGTGACCATCCCGACAAGCGCATAGGGCAGTTCGGCCTCACGCGCGAGCTTGGCTTCGGGCATTCCCGTCATCCCGATGACATCGCAGCCCCATGACCGGTAGAGCATCGATTCGGCGCGTGTCGAAAATTGCGGGCCTTCCATCGCCAGATAAGTGCCACCTTCGGCTACATCGGCCCCCGCAGCGCGCGCCGCCTGTGCGGCAAAGCCAGCAAGCCTTGGGCAGACCGGATCAGCCACCGACACATGCGCGACCATGCCGCTGCCAAAGAAGCTTTTTTCGCGCGCGAACGTCCGGTCGATGAATTGATCGACGATAATGAATTGCCCCGGCGGCAAAGTTTCGTTGAGCGAGCCGACCGCCGAAATCGCGATCACGTCAGTACAGCCGGCGCGCTTGAGCACATCGATGTTGGCGCGCGCGTTTATTTCGGTGGGCGAGATTACATGACCGCGGCCGTGGCGCGGCAGGAAAACAAAATTGACCGCACCGATTCGCCCGCGCAAAATGGCGTCGGACGGCTTGCCCCACGGGCTTGCAACCTCAATCCACTGCGCCTCTTCGAGCGCGTCGATCGCATAAAGCCCCGATCCGCCAACAATTCCGATCGTCCACTCTTGCGCCATCTGCCCGTCCCTGTTTCTATGCGTTACGCACCGTCACTAGAACAGCTTCGCGCGCGTTCAAACTGTCATTGGTGCATCAGGAGTTGCGATGAAGATTAAACTGGTTGCGCTGTTCGCCGGGCTTGGCCTTGTCGCACTTCCGATTGTTGCGTTGGGTGATGCCGCACCACAAGTGACGCTTGCGGTGCCCGGCACTGCGGGAAACAGCGGCGTGATCGACCGCTTCACAATGCGCTTTTCGGAAGCCATGGTGCCTCTCGGCGACCCGCGCGCGACGCCCCCCGTGGTGGTCACCTGCGCAGTGGAAGGCACGGGGCGCTGGATTGATCCGCAAACCTTCGTCCATGAATTTGCGCGCGCGCTCCCCGGGGGGCTGACCTGCGATGTCAAGCTGCGCGACACTGTCAAAAGCGCGCGCGGCGTTGCGCTATCGGGGCAGCGCGATTTCAAGATTGATACCGGCGGGCCGTCTGCACAGGCGGTGCTGCCGGGAAGCTATGACGGCGAGATAGAGGAGGATCAGGTGTTCCTCGTCGCCGCCAATACCGCGCCCGACCGTGCCTCGGTGGCGCAGGGCGGCTACTGCGCGGTTGACGGGATCGGTGAGAAAATCCCGCTTGATGTGCTGGCAAGTGACGTGCCTGAGAAACTGATCGCCGGATTGGGAAGCGACAATTGGTCGCTGCGTAACTTCCTTGAGACCGCAGGACTGCCGCAGAGCCTGCCCGCGAACGCGCGTGACAAGGCCGTCGCACCTGCCAGCATGATTGCGGTCAAATGCCGCCGCCCGCTGCCGCCGGGAAAGGATATGGCGCTGGTCTGGGCTAGTGAGATCAAAAGCAGCGATGGCCGCGCGGCGGGGCGCGATCAGCGGTTTGATTTCAGCGTGCGCAAAGAATTTACCGCGCGTTTTGAATGCAGCCGCACCAATCCGCAGGCGGGTTGCAATCCGGTTGAGGCAGCACATGTCCGCTTTACCGCGCCGATTGCGGCGGCGACTGCCAATGCGATCCGCCTGCGCTTTGCCGATGGCACGCTGATCAGCCCCAAGCCCGTCGACAAAACCAAAGCGATGACGAGCGACATCGAATTTTCTGCCCCGCTGCCAGCGGCGTCAAGAGCAGTTCTGATCCTGCCCGACGCGGTGAAGGATGAAAGCGGACGCGCGCTTGCCAATGCCGCGCGCTTCCCGCTTGAAATCCGCGTTGATGAGGCGCCACCACTGATCAAGTTCGCGGCGAATTTCGGAATTGTCGAGGC
>JAYVVW010000211.1:0-4636 GCA_043786595.1 Sphingomonadales bacterium
GCGAGCGAAGCGCGGCAATCCAGCGGCACCAGAGACTGGATTGCCGCGCTTCGCTCGCAATGACGGGTGGTGCAGATTAAAAGCACCGCGCTCTAAACCCTACGCAAGCTCACCCTGTAGCCAGCCCTTGAGCGCGCTTTTGGGCGCTGCGCCGACCTTGGTCGCGGCAGGCGCACCGTTTTTGAACAGGATCATCGTCGGGATACCGCGCACACCGTATTTGGTCGGTGCATTGGGATTGTCATCGATGTTGAGCTTGACGATCGTCACCTGATCACCAAGCTCATCCGAAATCTCTTCAAGGCTCGGGCCAATCATCTTGCACGGGCCGCACCATTCGGCCCAGAAATCAACCAGCACAGGCCCGGACGCGCCAATTACATCGGTTGCAAAGCTCGCATCAGTCACTGTTTTCGTCGCCATTGTTGATCTCCTTCCTCACCGATGTAGCTATCGCGGCACGCGTTCACAACTGCGCGGCGGATATTCTTGCTATGCGCCCGCCAAGCCTGGCTTGTACTGATCGATCATGGCGTCAGGCACAGTGAACAGCGCAGGCCCGCCAGTGTAGAGCAAGAGTGCTTCGACATGGTGATCGGGGAAGATCGCCGAAAGCAGGGCGTGATAGGCCGCCATCTGGCGCAAATGTGGCACCGGGCAGGCATCAACCGAAGCGGGTACGCGTCGCCCGGTTTTGAAATCAACAACGCGAACATGCGTGTCGGTCACGACCAGCCGGTCAACCGTCCCCGCGATCACATCGCTCCCGACAACGCCGGCAATCGGCGCTTCGGCAAGTCCGTGCGCTGAAAACAGGTCGGCAAAGTCGGGGTGTTCGATCACTTTCAACGCGGCGTCGATCAGGTCGTTGCGGGCGGCGGCGGCGTCAACCCCGGCTGATCCAGCAAGCCAGCGCAGGCCAACTTCGCGCCGACGCGCAGGCTCAATAGCGGGGAGCCGCTCAAACAGACTGTGGAGAAGCCGTCCGCGCTCTGCCGCCGCGCGCATTGCTGGCGGTGGCGGCGGATCGGCCACATTATCACGGCCGAGCGACGACGGCGAAAGCGGTCTGGGTGGACGCGCTTCTTGGGGTGCCGGTGCCCGCAACCAAATCGGGGGTTCGACACCCGCTTTGTCGGCAGCACGTTTGGCGGGCTGTTTCGGATTGACCGGATCGTCTTCGCGCGTCCGCATTCCGTCAACGGCTGCGATGCCCATATTGGCCATCGCACGGTCGACAATGGCATACCAGCTTTGTTCGTGAACCTCGCCCTTTGACTGAACGCCCAGCGCTCCGCAAATCACTAACCGCTCACCCGCGCGCGTCAACGCGACATATAGCAACCGCCAATGCTCGCGCATTTCGGCCTCATCCACCGCTTGCGCCGCGTCGAGCAGCACGTCAGACAATTCTTCCTTGCGCGGACGGAACACGGGCAAACGGTGGTCTTCACCGATCAACCAATCAAGCGGGTCGCCGCCCTTGGCTGCCCTTGGCTTTGCCGTGGCATCGGCAAGAATGACGACGGGCGCTTCCAGACCTTTGGCACCGTGGACGGTCATCACCCGCACCGCTATTGCCGTTTCGGTCGCGTCGCGCTTGATCTCAACATCGCTGCGATCGAGCCAATCGAGGAAAAGCTGGAGCGATGACGGATGCCGCGCTTCAAAATCAAGCGCGGCATTGAGCAGTTCGTCAATCGGATCGCGCGATTCCTCGCCAAGCCTGCCAATCAGTTTGCGCCTTCCGTCAAATCCGCCTGACAGGATGGTTTCAAGAAACTGATACGGCGTCGTGAAATCGGCAGCGTTGAGCAGATCATAGAGCGGCGCAAGCACGGCGTCGCTCTGCGTCTGACGCAAATGCGCCCACAGTGCGCGTCCGTCGCCCCGGCCATATGCCGCATCAAATAGCTGATCCTGATCCCAGCCGAACAAAGGAGAGACGAGCAGTGCGGCAAGGTTCAGATCGTCAAGCGGCTGAAGCGCGAACCGCACGCAAGCAAGCAAATCCTGAACGGCGAGCGGAACGTTGAGACGCAAGCGATCAACGCCTGCAACGGGCACGCGCTGTTCATACAATCGCGCCACGATCAGCGAGGCAAGCTCACCGCGTGATCGCACGAGTATGAGGATGTCGCTGGCCTCGATTGGCCGGCCCTTTTTTTCAAGCCACAGGCCGCTGTCGATCCATCCCCGAACTTGTGCGGCAATGTCTGTTGCAAGTTTGCGCGCCGATTGCGGCACCCACCCCTCTTCTGCTTCGTCGCTGGCGTCGTCATCGTCTCCGGTGTCGATCACAGGCGGCATCAGCGTGATCGCCCCGCCAGCAGCCTTATGACTTTCGTGAAGCGGCGGCGCATGGTCAAGGCCAAGCGCGGCATGGCCCAATTCGGCGATGACATTGTCGACGAGTTCGAGAATGACCGGGCTCGACCGGTATGAACGGCTGAGCGAGAGATCGAGGAGAATACGGTCAACACGCTTTGCTTTTGCGGCGAAATAGCTTTGTGCATTGGCAAAATGCCGGGGATCGCTCCCCTGAAACCCGAAAATTGCCTGCTTGTAATCGCCCACCGTGAATAGCGTACGGTGCGTTTTGCCCCGCGCACCGCTGCCTGCGAAAAATTCATCGGCAAGTGCTTTGATAATTAGCCACTGTGCGTCATTGGTATCCTGCGCTTCGTCGATGAGTATATGATCGGTCGACTGATCGAGCTTGTAACCGATCCATTCGCCGATCCCCGGCGTTTGGAGCAGCGCAACCGTTTTAGCGATCAAATCGTCGTAATCGACAACCCCCGCAGCCGCCTTTGCATCGGTGTACGCAAGCGCAAACTCGCGTCCGACGCTGAGCAAAAGCGCGAAATCATCGGCTTGGGCAGCGCGCTGCCGGAGCCGGACAAGCGTGTCGCTCCACTGGAACAGCATTTCACGCAGGTTCTGGCACTCACCGTTTTTTGGCGGCCCCGCCTGCACTTCACGCGCCTTTGTTGCCCACGCATTTTCAAGTTCGAAAAGCCCCGCGACACGGTCAGCGGGTGATTTGGCAAGCCATGCGTCGATCGTTGCCGCCTGCTTCAGGCCGGTCTTCGTCCCCCACGCGTGATTGAGTTCGGCATATTCCCGCAACACCTGCGCCATTGGCACCGGGTCGCTGCACTGCGTCTCGAGTGCGCCCTCAACATCTTCGACACCGCAAAGCTCGCGCCGCAGAAACGCACGCAATCCTTGCTCGTCGCCGGGCAATGCTGCCATCGCGTCAGGTGCCTTTGCGCAGCGCATCAGCAGTTTCTGAATCCGCTCCTCATCATGCGCGAGCCCGAGTTGGCGAAGCCGGTCGCCAAACGCGTCGCGGCCTTCGTTTTCGGCGCGTACTGCCAGTTCTGAAAGCAACCGCACCGGCATCGCAGCCTCTTCGCGCGGTTCGATCAACGTGAAGCCCGGCGCAATGCCAGCTTCGGCGGGAAAGCTGCCGAGCAGTGACTGCGCAAAACTGTGGATCGTCTGGATATGCAGCCCGCCACCACGCGCGTCGAGTACATGGGCAAACAGCGTCCGCGCGTGCGCCACCGATTGAGGGCCAATCTCCTCGCCAAGCGCTTTGAGATCATTAGCAACCTCGGCCCCCTTGGCCATCACCCAGTAAGCCAGCCGATTGTTAATCCGTTCAGCCATTTCAGCAGCACCCGCCTTGGTGAAGGTCAGGCAGAGGATCGTTTCTGGTCGCACGCCGGGGCGCATGAGCAGCCGCAGCACGCGCGCCGCAAGCACCTGTGTTTTACCCGTGCCTGCCGATGCCGACAGCCAGACAAGTTCGGCAGGATCGGACGCTTGTGCCTGCTGATCGGACAGGTCCTTCAAAAACTTGTCGTCACTCACGGCCGCGCCATTCTTCGTATCGCATTAGCTGGTCATAATCCGCATAAGGCGAATATTGAGGGTGAAGCTTTGCGGTGAACGGTGCATCACCGTGTAGCCAGCGCGCCGCAGCGGCTGCAAAATGGTCATAAGCAGCGCTGGTCAAATCCGCAGGATCAAAATTGCTCCCCCGCCCGCCAACGGCATTGCGGACTTTGCCAAAGCTGCGTGTTTTCTGGTCTTTGGACAAAAGCCAATATTCAAAACCGCCAGCGATACCGTCTGCACCTTTGAACGCGCCTTGTTCGGCGAGATAGCCCATCAGCCCAAGCTGGAGTGCGAAGCCCGCTTCGATCCGCGCGGCTGGCGGCGCAGCGCCCGTTTTATAGTCGATGATGACGAGGCTTCCGTCATCGGCACGGTCAATCCGGTCAACCCGCCCCGTAAGCGTGATGCCAGCGATTTCAACGCGCCCGCGTACCTCGGACACGATCGGAACGCGACCCGCCAGTTTTGCCTGCGCAACACGCGATGCGATGAAGTCCGCCGCTTCGATCAGCCGCGGCTGCCACAGGCTGCGCAACAACGGATGTTTATCAGGCTCGGCAAGCTTTTCAATAATGCGGCCGCGCAGCGCTTCGGGATGATAGCCATCCTCCCTTGCCCATGTGTCGAGCACCGCATGGATGATCGTGCCGCGCCATGCCGGGCCGGGCACCGCGTCAATCATATCGATCGCAGATAGTTTGAGGATCGCCTGCGCATAAAATGCAAA
>JAYVVW010000212.1:0-4501 GCA_043786595.1 Sphingomonadales bacterium
CGCGGGCGCGTGCAGTCGCTTGGCGAACCCGTCACGCTCAACACCAGCGACTATGCCAGTTTTCAGACGGCGTGGGAGGCGTTTGGCGCACAGACGCGCACGCCGCTTCCGCGGGCGGTCGGGATCGCGATTGCGAGCCCGGTTGGCGGTGAGGTTCTCAAACTCACCAACAACCCCTGGATTATCAGGCCTGCATTGATCTGTGAAAAATTGGATGTCGATCAGCACAGCATCGTCAATGATTTCAATGCCGTTGGCCATGCTGCGGGGCAATTGCCTGAGGATTATTTCCAACATCTCTGCGGGCCTGACGTTCGGTTTCCCGAGACTGGCACGATCAGCATCGTTGGGCCGGGCACGGGTTTGGGCGTTGCGCATGTACTGCGTACTGGCAGCGATTATCATGTCAACGCGACCGAGGGCGGGCACATCGATTTTGCGCCGCTCGATAGTCTCGAAGACGCCATCTTGCTTAGATTGCGCGCGCGTTACCGCCGCGTTTCGGTCGAACGAATCGTCGCAGGGCCGGGGCTTGTCGAGATTTACGAAGCGCTTGCCGCGATCGAATGCCGTGCTGTGCAGTCGATTGATGACAGGGCGCTGTGGGAACTGGCGCTGTCGGGTCAAGACAGCCTTGCGAGCGCCGCGCTTGATCGCTTTTGCATGATCTTGGGCAGCGTCGCGGGCGATATTGCGCTGGCGCAGGGCGCATCGGCGGTTGTGGTCGCGGGTGGGCTTGGGTTAAGAATAGCAGGCGCGCTCGCCGCGTCGGGATTTGCCGGGCGCTTCTGCGCCAAGGGCCGGTTTGAATCGATGATGGCGAACATTCCAGTGAAGTTGATTACGCATCCGCAGCCTGGCTTGTTTGGCGCTGCTGCGGCATTTGCCAAGGAGCATCCGCAATGATCAATCCCGCCTCGATCATGCTGCTATCGCGCGTCATTCCGGTGCTTGTGATCGACGACGTTGCGCACGCCGCGCCGATTGCCAAGGCGCTTGTTGCGGGCGGACTGTTTGCGCTTGAGGTTACATTGCGGACGCCCGTCGCGCTTGAGGTCATTGCCGAAATGGCCAAAGTTGAAGGCGCTGTTGTCGGCGCGGGAACCGTCCTCAACGAACTGGATTTGCAGCGCGCGATTGACGCCGGTGCGCAGTTCATCGTCTCGCCGGGGTTGACCGAGCCGCTTGGCAAAGCCGCAATCGCGAGCGGCATTCCGTTCCTGCCGGGAATCGCAAATGCGGGCGATATCATGCGCGGGCTCGACATGGGGTTGAGCCACTTCAAATTCTTTCCAGCCGAAGCATCAGGCGGGGTTAAGGCGCTGAAAAGCCTTATTGGCCCGTTTGGCGACTGCCGGTTTTGTCCGACGGGCGGGATCACGCTGGCGAATGCGGCGGATTGGCTCGCGATTGATGCGGTCTTGTGTGTGGGGGGTAGCTGGATCGTCGGTAAGGGGCCACCCGATTTAGCCGCAATTGAAGCGGCGGCACGACAGGCTGCGGCGTTATGACGCCGGGCAAGGCCGCGCGTAGCGATTTGCGCTACCTTGGCCGCTTGCTCGGCGATGTCATCCGCGAACAGGACGGCGCGGTGGTGTTCGACAAAATCGAGGGCGCACGCAGCGCATCGGTTGCCGCGATGCGCAATCCGGGAGCGGAAACGGCAGCGACGCTTGCGGGCAAGCTGGGCAGCCTTGACCTTGATGATACGATCCGCTTCGTGCGCGGATTCCTGCTCTTTTCGATCCTTGCCAATCTCGCCGAAGACCGCAACGCAGCACCGCTCGACAATCCCGAAACGCAACTGGGCGGCGCGATCGCAGCACTCGCGCGTGCGGGCATTGATACAGCGGCGATCCGCGCAATGACGATCGACGCGCTCGTTGTCCCCGTGTTGACCGCGCACCCGACCGAGGTGCGGCGCAAGAGCATGATCGACCGCGAAGGCGCAATTGCGCAAGCGATGACCGCGCATGATGCAGGATCGGTTACAGCGGAAAGCGCGCTGGTCCGTCAGATCACGATATTGTGGCAGACGCGGCCGCTTCGTTCGGTAAAACCCGTGGTTGAGGATGAGATCGACTCGTCGCTCTCCTATTTCGCGAATAGCTTCATTCCCGCACTCCCATCGCTTTACGCGAAATGGGAAGCCGAGCTTGGCGGCCCGATTGCACCGTTTGTGCGGCCCGGCACGTGGATCGGCGGAGACCGCGATGGCAATCCAAACGTCAACGCGCGCACGCTTGAGACGGCTTTGCGGCGTCAGGCACGCTATATTCTCAAGCATTATCTTACTGAAATCAACGCATTAGGTGCCGAACTTTCGATTTCAACGACGCTTGCCGAGGTGTCGCCTGCGCTGAACGCGCTCGCCGACGCTTCGGGTGACGGCGGAGCATCGCGCGCCGATGAACCCTACCGACGTGCGTTAAGCGGCATTTACGCGCGCACAGCGGCTAGCTTCACCCTTTTGGCAGGTCACCCTGCCGTACCCGTTCCCACGGCCTCTGGTGAGGCTTACAGCGACGCTACGGGGCTATTGGCAAATCTGTTGACTGTCGCCTCATCGCTTGAGGCCCACGGTGGGCTGGCAATGCGGGCAGGGCGGCTCGATACCCTCATCCGCGCGGTGCAAAGCTTCGGGTTTCACCTTGCCACGCTCGATCTGCGCCAGAATGCCGATGTCCATGCGCGCGTGATTGCCGAACTGCTCAAGGCGGCGGACGTCTGCGGCAATTATGAGGCGTTGGAGGAATGGCAGCGGATCGACCTGCTGGGTCAGGAACTTTCGCAAAATCGTCTTCTCGCCACGCCGTTCGCCACTTATTCGGACGAAACGCAGAGCGAGCTTGAGATTTTGCGTGCAACCGCACGTGCGCATGCGCGGTTCGGCCCCGATGTCATTCGCGCCTATATTGTTTCGAAAACGAGCGGGGTATCAAACCTGCTCGAAGTCTACGTGCTGCTCAAAGAGGTTGGGCTGTATGTGCCCGGCGATCCGCCGCGCTGCGCCATCATGGCGGTGCCGCTGTTTGAAACGATCGAGGATTTGGAAGCGGCGCCAGCGGTCATGGCTGAATATCTTGACCGGCCAAAGGCGGCGGCGCTCGCGGCACACCGCGGCCATCAGGAAGTGATGATCGGTTATTCGGATAGCAATAAGGACGGCGGCTATCTGACGTCAAACTGGTCGCTGCATGAGGCGGCAGTCGCGCTTGTCCGCGTGTTTCGCGCGCGCAATATCAAGATGCAGTTGTTTCACGGGCGCGGCGGGGCGGTCGGGCGTGGCGGCGGTTCGGCATTTGATGCAATCCGCGCGCAGCCACCCGGCACCGTCGGCGGGCGCATCCGCATTACCGAACAGGGCGAGGTGATCGCATCGAAATACGGTAGCCCCGCGCTCGCAGCGGCAAGCCTTGAAACAATGGCATCGGCGACGTTGCTGGCGAGCCTTGCGCCGACATGGCTTGATGACCGTGAATTCGCGCGTTTTCGCGGGGCAATGGGCGCGATCAGTGCCGATGCCTCACGCATCTACCGCAATCTCGTTTACGGAACGGCTGATTTCAACCACTTCTTCCGCGCGCTGACACCGATCACCGAGATTTCCGAACTCAAGATCGGATCGCGCCCGGCGTCGCGGACAAAATCTGATCGCATCGAAGATCTCCGCGCGATCCCTTGGGTATTCAGTTGGGCGCAGGCGCGCGTCATGCTTCCGGGATGGTTCGGCACGGGCGCTGCGCTGGCAGCGTTCAGCGATCGCGGGCTTCTTGCCGAAATGGTCGATGGCTGGCCGTTTCTCAAGGCGACGCTTTCAAACCTTGAAATGGTGCTGGCGAAATCGGACATGGACATCGCCGCGCAATATGCCGGGCTTGTCGGTGATCTAGCGCTGAGGAATGCTATCTTCACGCGCATTCGTGATGCGTGGATGGTGACGCATGACCAACTATTGTCGCTGACCGGCCAAGCCAATCTGCTCGATCATCAGCCCGCGCTCCAACACGGTGTGATGATGCGGCTGCCCTATATCAATCCGCTCAATACGCTGCAGATCGACCTGATCCGCAGACGGCGGGCAGGCGATCAAGACCCCCGTATCGCCGAAGGGATCCACCTGACAATCAACGGAATCGCGGCGGGGCTCCGCAACAGCGGATAGAGCAACAGCGGATAAAGTGGCTTTGTCGGGGGGCGGGGGATAAGCGGTTCGGCTAGTTCAAAATGCATTGAAGCTAACTCATAATCAAATTCCGTTCCCTGAGCTTGTCGAAGGGTTGCCCTTTCTCTTCAGTGAGATTGAAGAAGTAAAGACAGCCCTTCGACAGGCTCAGGGAAAACGGGAATGGGTTGAGATCATCGCACTTTAGAGCGGCGTGCAAGCGCACTTTAGAGCGGCGAGCAAGAAATGCGAATCGTCATTGCGAGCGAAGCGCGGCAATCCAGTCTTTGGTGCCGCTGGATTGCCACGCTTCGCTCGCAATTGTCTGTTGGGAAT
>JAYVVW010000213.1:0-2883 GCA_043786595.1 Sphingomonadales bacterium
GGGTGAGGGGCCAGCCGCGTCGGCGGCTGAATGACTCAACGCTCAATGCAGTGAAGCCGGTGCCGTCTTTTGCGCTGCAGACGCAGCGCGCCCCTCACCTTGATCCTCTCCCACAAGGGGAGAGGAGGCGCAGGTGAAACGCTTGGCACTTGAAGCTGGAACTGTTGGGCGGTCGCGCGCGTTGCGCAGACAGGCAACCGACGCTGAAAAAAGGGTTTGGAACATGCTAAGACAAGTTCATCCTGACGCTAAGTTTCGGCGGCAAGTTCCGCTCGGCCCGTACTTTGCAGATTTCTGTTCACACTCGGCCAAACTGGTAATCGAGCTTGATGGTGGGCAGCACGGTGAGGCAGTAGAATATGGCGACGCACGGACGCAATTTATCAACGGTGAAGGCTATCAAGTGATCCGTTTCTGGAACAACGACGTGATGGATAATATCGAAGGCGTTATGACGCGCATTCAGGCATCCCTCTCCCCTCGTGGGAGAGGTTAGGTGAGGGGCCAGCCGCGTCTGCGGCGCAAAAGACTCTTGTGGAAACGAGACTAATGAAAATAGACGGCAACAATTTCCGCAAGGCACGTTTCGCAGAGTTTCTCGCGCTTGCCGACCGCGTCTCGACGCCCGGCAAACCGCTTCGCATCCTCGATATCGGTGGCACGCAAAGCTATTGGGAGGGGCTGGCTGATCTGTGGGCGGGGCGCGATTTTGATGTGACGATCATCAATCTGGGTAGCCCGGTGAGCGATAGCGGCGCTTACCATATCCGCCCCGGCAACGCCTGTGACATGCCTGAATATGGCGACAATTCGTTCGATATCGCGCATTCAAACTCGGTGATCGAACATGTTGGCCAGTGGCCGCAAATGGCCGCGATGGCGCGCGAGGTGCGCCGTGTTGCGCCGCATTATTATCTCCAGACGCCCAATTTGTGGTTCCCCGTCGAGCCGCACTACCGCAGCCTGTTCTTCGCCTGGTTCCCCGAAGCGAGCCGCGCGCGCAAGCTGATGCGGCGCAAGCACGGATTTCGAGGGCCCTACGCCGATTTCGGCGATGCGATGGCCGACGTCCAGAGCGTCAACCTGCTTGATGCCAAGGGGCTGACGACGCTTTTCCCCGACGGCAAACTCGTTCGCGAACGCTTTTTCGGTTTCACAAAATCATTGACGGTGGTGCGGTGAATTCGCCCGCCCCCGCCCCCATATCAGTTGTTAAGGAGTAGCCCGCCATGTCCCTCACCGTTGCACGCAATCAGTACAAGCCCTTTGAATATCCCTGGGCCTATGATTTCTGGAAACGCCAGCAGCAGATCCACTGGATGCCCGAAGAGGTGCCGTTGGGTGAAGATTGCCGTGATTGGGCGCAAAAGCTGACCGATCATGAGCGTAACCTGCTGACGCAGATCTTCCGCTTTTTCACGCAAGCCGATGTCGAGGTGCAGAATTGCTACCACGAACATTATGGCCGCATTTTCAAGCCAACCGAAATCAAGATGATGCTCGCGGCGTTTTCAAACATGGAAACGGTGCACATCGCGGCCTATTCTCACCTGCTCGATACGATCGGGATGCCCGAAAGCGAATACGGCATGTTCCTTCAATATAAGGAGATGAAGGACAAGCACGACTATCTCAATACCTTCAATGTTGAAAGTGATGAGGATATCGCGCGCACGCTCGCGATGTTCGGCGGCTTTACCGAAGGGCTGCAACTGTTTGCCAGCTTTGCGATGCTGATGAACTTTCCGCGGTTTAACAAGATGAAGGGCATGGGCCAGATCGTAAGCTGGAGCGTGCGTGACGAATCGCTTCACTGCGAAGGTATCACCCGCCTGTTCCACGCCTTTGTGAAAGAGCGCGACTGCCTGACCAAAAGCGTGCGTGATGACATCATGGACTGCTGCCAGAAGACTGTCCGGCTTGAAGACGCATTCATCGATCTCGCGTTCGAACAAGGCCCCGTTGCCGGAATGACGCCCAAGGAAATCAAGAAATACATCCGCTACATCGCCGATTGGCGGCTGGGTCAGCTTGGCTTCAAGCCGATCTACATGATCGACGAACACCCCCTCCCCTGGCTCGCCCCGCTGCTTAACGGCGTCGAACACGCCAACTTCTTCGAAACCCGCGCGACCGAATATTCAAAGGCCGCAACGCGGGGGAATTGGAACGAAGTATGGGATTCGTTCGACCGGCGCGGCGCAGCGAAAGCGGCGAACGACGGCGCGGGCGTATTGGTTGAGGCGCCCGAAGCCGATATGTTCGCTCAGGCGGGGATTGCGGCGGAATGATCGAGGGACTTTGGGTCATAAAGTTTTTGACACCTGATGATCCATCAATGGATCTGAATGGCGGCGTTGTGGTCATTGAAACCGATCGAATTTTCGGAGGTGACAGCGGCTATTTTTATATTGGTTCATTGCGACCGGCGGAACAAAACACCTGGAGTGTTGCAGTTCAGATCACGCGACACGACCCGAACATTGAAAGTATTTTTGGCGACACAGACAAAATCGAATTGACCGGAACCATCCACAAAGCAGGCAAAGATCAACAAGATCGATCGCTGATCAAACTGAAAATGCGAGACAATGCAACAGCCATTGACATGACAGCGCTTATGACAAAGGTTGCCGACTTACCTTAGTTGAATTGTCGCAATTTTGAGGCCCGAATATAGAGTTGATGTGATGAGTCATCAGCTTTAGGAAAGCCAATGACAAGGAAGCCAGAAAATATCGTGACGCTCAGCGATGAAGAGGCCCGCGCGCGTGCCAAGGCATGGGCAACGCCAGAGAATTTGGCAAAATTCGATGCGATGACAGATGACGACATCGCCGCGCAAATCGCGAGCAACCCTGACGCCGCACCCGAACTCGACGA
>JAYVVW010000214.1:0-5494 GCA_043786595.1 Sphingomonadales bacterium
CGCGCGCAATTCACGGATCAGAGCCGCGCCGAGCAAGAATGCCACGCCGACCGCCGCCAGATGGCCGTGCGAAGCCGCCTCAGCGCTTTCATCAAGGCGATTGGGGTTGACCAAGCCAAATGCTTTTGGCAGCGCTGTCGCGCACTTGTGATGGTCTACAACGATGACATCGACGCTGGCGGCTTTCGCCATTTCGAGCGCTTCGAACGCCTGCGCGCCGCAATCGACCGTGATGATCAACTTTGACCCGGTTTGTGCCAGTGTGACAAGCGCTTCACCCGATGGCCCATATCCTTCCATCAGGCGGTCGGGGATATACGCACCCGCTTCGAGCCCCAAGTCTCGCAGAAGGCGAATGAGCAGCGCAGCCGATGTCGCGCCGTCAACGTCATAATCGCCAAAGATCGTAACTTTCTCATCCGACTGAATCGCATCCGCGATCCGCGCCGCTGATTGGTTCATGTCATTGAAGATCGAAGGATCGGGCATGAAGGCGCGGATTGACGGGGTGCGGTACGCGTCAAGCATGTCATGCGGGCACCCGCGTGCGAGCAGTAATTGCGTCACGAGATCGGCGGCTTCGATCGCGCCGCCGCTGCCATCAACCGATGTGCCGCGCCAGCGCCAGCTTTGACCGGTGATCGAATTGTCAATTGAAAGGGGGAATGTCACGAAAATGCCATAGCGCCGTCTTACGCGTCGCGGCAAGGTCGCACGCACTTAGCTTTTGACGGATGGCACCGCTGTGGCTAGCGCGAACATATCTGGCATCGATTTTCAGCGTGGAACCTGCGTTTGGATCACAGGTTTTCGAGGCGCGGGGAAATCGGACAGCGATGAATATGGTTTTTCTCAGGAAGAAATTTGCTCGTGCCCAATCGGAATGACTGTTTACCGTGTGTCCTAATTTTGGTTCTCGCGCTTCTTTCAACGGCGTGCACGAAGCACGAAAAAGACCGGAAGCCGACGCCAGAGGCCGGGTTCATCGTCGTCAAATCGGAGTCTATCGCAATTCCGCTGGTGCTTGCCGGGCGCACTTCGGCGTATGAAGTGTCCGACGTTCGCCCTCAGGTGTCGGGTGTCATCCAGGCGCGGCTGTTCACCGAAGGGTCACTCGTCAAGGCGGGGCAGACGCTTTATCAAATCGATTCAGCCATTTACCGCGCGACCGCAGATGAAGCGAAGGCGAATTTGGAAAGCGCGCAGGCGGCACGTGTCGCCGTGGCTGCCAAAGTTGCGCGGTTTCGCCCGCTTGCGCAAATTGAAGCGATCAGTCAGCAGGAATATAGTGATGCAATCGCAGCTTCGCGCCAAGCCAGCGCGACCATCGCCCAAACGCGCGCGCAGCTTGATGCCGCGCGGATCAACCTGCGCCTCACCCGCGTGCCAGCGCCGATCAGCGGTCGCATCGGGCGTTCACTCGTCACGACGGGCGGATTGGTTACGGCAAACCAAGCCGATGCGCTGACCGTAATCCAGCGGCTTGATCCCATCTTTGTCGACATCCAGCAGTCGAGTGGAGACGTGCTCGCGCTGCGGCGCGCATTGGCACAGGGCGGGGTAACACCGTCATCGACGGGCGTGACACTCACGCTTGAGGATGGCAGCATTTATCCAAATGCGGGTACTTTGCAGTTCACCGAGGCGGTGGTCGATGCCAATACGGGGACTGTCACGCTGCGTGCACGCTTCGCAAATCCGCAAGGGCTGCTGTTGCCCGGAATGTACGTACGCGCGGGGCTGAGCCAGGCGACTGTTCCTGAAGCAATCCTAGTGCCTCAGTCCGCGCTTTCGCGCGATCCTCAAGGGCGGGCGACGGTGTATGTTGTGGCTGCGGGAAACAAGGCACACCGCAAGATTGTGACTGCGGATCGATCGATTGGTGACAAATGGATCGTGACGTCGGGGTTGAAGCCCGGCGAACGCGTGATTGTCGAAGGGCTTGGCAAAATTCGTCCCGATGCTGTTATCATTCCAGTGCCAGCGGGATCAAAGCCGCGTGCTGCTCGCGCGCCGCGAAATTAGACCTGGCACGATGCTTTCACGCGCGTTTATTGATCGGCCCATTTTTGCTTGGGTGATTGCCATCGTCATCATGCTTGGCGGGATCGGCGCGCTTCTGACATTGCCGATCGAACAATATCCAGACATTGCCCCGACATCGATCAACGTCCGCGCGAACTATCCCGGTGCTTCGGCAGACACTGTCGAAACGAGCGTTACCCAGATCATCGAGCAGCAGCTTACCGCTATTGACGGACTGATATACTTCAGCGCGTCGTCTACGTCTGCGGGTTCGGCCAACATTACGGCGACCTTTGCGAAAGGCACTGATCCCGACATCGCGCAGGTGCAGGTTCAAAACAAAGTGCAACAGGCGCTCGCGCGGTTGCCTCAGCAGGTGCAACAGCAAGGCCTGACGGTCACAAAGGCGGGCTCGGATTTTTTGATGATCGTTTCGGTTTACGATTCGACTGACCGGACAACAAACAACGATGTTTCAGACTTTCTCGTGTCAAATCTGCAAGACACGATCGGACGGATCGAAGGCGTTGGCGACGTCAATGTATTCGGATCGCAATATGCCATGCGCATCTGGCTTGATCCCTTCAAACTGGCTGCGGTCAATCTGATCCCAGGCGATGTGACTGCGGCCATCAGCGCGCAGAATACGCAAGTTGCAGCAGGGCAGATCGGGGGGCAGCCGTCGTCGCGCGATCAGATGCTCACAGCGACCGTTACATCGCGTTCACGGCTGAATACACCTGAACAGTTTCGCCAGATTGTTTTGAAGACACAAAGCGACGGTTCACGCGTACGGTTGCAAGACGTTGCGCGGGTCGAGTTGGGCGCGGATAGCTATAGCATCGTCAGCCGGTTTAATGGCCATCCAGCAGCAGGCGTTGCGGTGCAACTCGCGCCGAATTCCGACGCGCTCAGTACGGCAGAACTGGTCAAGGCCGAAGTCGCCCGCCAAGCACCGACATTTCCCGACGGATATAAATTCGCCTTTCCGGTCGACAGCACAATTTTCATTCGATTGTCGGTCACCGAAGTTGTGAAGTCACTCTTGGAGGCGATTTTGCTTGTCGTGATCGTCATGTTTGTTTTCCTGCAAAGCTGGCGCGCAACATTGATCCCGGCAATCGCCGTTCCAATTGTGTTGCTCGGAACGTTCGGCGTGCTCGCGCTGTTCGGTTTCACGATCAACACGCTGACGCTTTTCGCGATGGTTCTTTCGATCGGCTTGCTTGTCGATGATGCGATCGTGGTTGTTGAAAATGTCGAACGCGTGATGGAGGAAAACCCCGATATCTCTGCGCGCGATGCGACGATTATATCGATGGCCGAAATCCAGACCGCGCTCATTGCCATTGCGCTTGTACTGTCTGCTGTTTTTCTGCCGATGGCATTTTTTGGCGGCTCGGTTGGCGTCATTTACCAACAGTTTTCGGTCACGATTGTGTCTTCAATGCTGCTATCGGTCGTCGTCGCGCTTGTGCTCACGCCGGCGCTGACATCGACACTACTCAAGCGGCGCGAACCCGATCCCAAGGAGCCAAAATGGGTGACGACGGCGCATGGCTATGGCGACCGCTTTAATCACTGGTTCGCAGATGTTTCGGATCGTTACCGAGACCGCGTAGCCAAAGTGATCGCGCGTCCCAAACTGCCAGTGCTCGGATACGCAGCGCTGGTGCTGGTCCTCGGCGCGGTAAGTTACGCGCTTCCGTCAAGCTTCCTGCCGGTTGAAGATCAGGGACGCGCGCAAATTCAGTTCACTTTGCCGCCGGGCGCTACACAGGCGCGCACCGATGCTGCGGCACACGCGATCGAAGCCTATTTTCAACATGCAGACACGAAGGGCGTGAAAGCGGTCTACACAGTGTCTGGCCAAGGTGGGGGCGGTGCCAGTGGCCAGAATGCCGGGCGCGGTTTCATTCTGTTGAAAGACTGGGATGAACGATCTGGCGCTGAATTGAGCGCAGACGCACTCACCAAGCAATGGTCACGCGCTGTGAGCGGGCAGCATCGCGATGTCGAGTTTTTCGCATTATCGCCGCCAGCGGTACGCGGGCTTGGCCAGTCTAACGGGTTTACGATGCAATTGCTCAACAGCGACGGCCTCAGTCATGCAGAGTTTAAGGCGCGGCGTAACGCGCTTGTGCTGGCGGCACAGGATGATCCGGGGCTATCCGCAGTGCGGCTTGGTAGCCTTGAGGATAATCCGACGCTCACAGTCGATATTGACGATGAAAAGCTGGGTGCTCTGGGGCTGACGTCGCAACAAGTTGATCAGACGCTCGCGACGGCGTGGGGCGGGAGCTATGTCAATGATTTTGTTGATCGTGGTCGTGTAAAGCGCGTCTATGTGCAGGGCGATGCGCCCTACCGCAGCCGTCCTGAAGATTTGGCGCTCTGGTATGTTCGCGGAACCAGCGGCGCAATGGCACCCTTTTCATCATTTGCCACGACAAGCTGGAATCAAGCGCCGTCAAGCCTGTCGCGCTTTAACGGCGTTTCTGCCTACCAAATTCAGGGGCAGGCGGCCGATGGTTATAGTTCGGGCGATGCAATGGCGCGGATCGCAGCGCTTGCCGCTCAACAGCCTGGAACGTCAATCGCGTGGTCTGATCTTTCATATCAAGAACGATTGACGGGGAACCAAGCCCCGCTGCTCTACGGACTGTCGTTGCTGGTTGTGTTCCTGTGCCTTGCCGCGCTGTATGAAAGCTGGTCGATCCCGATTGCGGTGTTGCTCGTGATACCGATTGGGCTGGTGGGCGCTGCTTTGGCAGTTTGGGCACGCGGGTTAGAAAACGATGTTTATTTTCAGGTCGGCCTGCTCACAACCATGGGTCTGTCCGCCAAAAATGCGATCCTAATCGTTGAATTCGCTGAACATGCCGAAAGGGCGGGGAAGAATGCAATCGATGCGGTCATCCATGCCGCGCGCGTTCGCTTGCGGCCGATTTTTATGACAAGCCTTGCCTTCATGTTTGGCGTACTGCCGCTGGCATTGTCGACCGGTGCGGGCTCAAAAAGCCGCGTTGAGATCGGAACGGCGGTGTTTGGCGGAATGTTGACCGCGACGGCGCTCGCAATCTTTTTTGTACCCCTATTCTTCGTGTTCGTGCGGCGTCTGTTTTCGCGTGGCGTTGCAACAGAGCCAATCGGTGCGCGGGCATGAAGTGCGCATTCCCCCTGACGATGGCGCTGGTTCTTGGCGCGTGTACTTTGGAACCCAAATTTGTCGCACCGCTGCCAGCAATTCCGACGAGTTGGCCAATCGGCGATCGAGCACTCAAGGCAGGCGAGGCGGCACTGCCGTCGCTTGGATACCGCGACGTCTTCCGCGATCCACGTCTACAGGCGCTGATTGGCCGAGGTTTGCAAAACAATCAGGATGTCAGGCTTGCGGTCGCTAATATTGCCGCAGCACGGGGACTGTACCGTGTAGAACGCGCGGCGCACCTGCCGTCAATTGATGCCT
>JAYVVW010000215.1:0-7122 GCA_043786595.1 Sphingomonadales bacterium
GCTGATGCGCGGGTCGCGCGACTTCGACGACCTTGGGGCTTATCGCTGCTTTATCGACGAGATCGTGAGCCGCAAGAATGCGCGGGGTGCCAAGCGCATCGATGCTGAACGGGGTGCCTTGCAGGTGCTGCCGGGACGGCGCACCAGCGATTACGAAGAGGTCATCGTCACAGTGACATCCTCGGGCGGCTTCACGCTCAGAAAAGTGTTCTACACCGTGCCGTCACGGTTGATCGGGCACCGGTTGCGGGTCCGGCTTTACGATGATCGCCTCGCCGTGTTCATTGGCGGTACGCCGCTGATGACGCTCGAGCGCGGTCGGGCAGCAGCGAATGGCAAGCACGGCCACGTTGTCGATTACCGTCATGTCATCCACGCACTGCGGCGAAAACCCATGGCGCTGCTGGGGCTTGTCTATCGCAACCAGCTCTTCCCGCGTGATGCCTATCGGCGCACCTTCGAGCGGTTGCTCGACGAGGTGCCGGAAAGGCAGGCTTGCCGCGTGATGGTATCGCTTCTGGCACTTGCGCATGACCGGGGATGCGAGGGCGAACTCGCGGGTGTCCTGTCGGAGGGACTTGCTTTGCAAATGCTGCCCAATCTCGCGGCTTTGCACCAACGCTTTGCGCCAGATCCGGCAAGCCTGCCTGAGGTCGTCGTTCATCTGACCCCGCTCATTGCCTATGAAGCGCTTGTGTGTGCTAACATGGGAGACGCGGCATGAACCAGGCTTCAAACCCAAACATCGACTCCGCCCGGCTCACCTTGCTCCTGAACGATCTGCGACTGCCTGCAATCAAGGAAGGATGGACTGCTTTTGCGCAAACGGCCGACAAGGAGGGGTGGCCCGCTGCGCGCTTCTTGGCAACCTTGGCCGAACATGAACTGGCCGAGCGTGATCGTCGCCGCATTGAGCGCCATCTTGGCGAGGCCCGGCTTCTGCCCGGCAAGACCCTCGACAGCTTCGAGTTCGAGGCGGTGCCGATGATCTCCAAGGCTCATATTATGGCGATCTGTGCAGGCGACACCTGGGTCGACAAGGGCGCCAATCTGATCCTGATCGGCGGCCCCGGCGGCGGAAAATCTCACCTTGCTTCGGCGATCGGCCTCGCGCTCATCGAAAATGGCTGGCGCGTGCTGTTCGCGCGAACCTCCGATCTTGTCCAGAAGCTTCAGGTCGCCCGCCGCGAACTCGCGCTTGAAGCTGCCATCGCCAGGCTTGACCGCTTCCACCTGCTGATCCTCGATGACCTTGCCTACGTGAGCAAAGATCAGGCCGAAACCTCCGTCCTGTTCGAGCTCATCAGCGCCCGATACGAACGCCGCTCAACCCTCATCACCGCCAACCAGCCGTTTGGTGAATGGGGGAAGGTCTTCCCCGATCCCGCCATGACGCTCGCCGCTGTCGATCGGCTCGTCCACCATGCCACCATCTTCGAGATCAACGTCGACAGCTTCCGCAGGCGCGATGCGCTCAAGCGAAAACAGAAAGGCGCAGGCCGCCCCGCAAACTTTGCGACAATCAAAAATAGCACCGATCTGTCACCCAGCGACAATCAGCACGAAACTTAGCACTTGCCAGCGACAGACAAAACCAACATCACACAACAGTCGCGATCAACGACTCTCATCTTGATCGTCGCAAACTCTCATCCAGATCGTCGCGCTACATGTTGCACTTCGTTTGTGAACTCAGGGGGGTTAGGCTGGTTTTTGGGTTGAGTTAAGCACCGAACCATTAAAGCCGAACCCCGCATCAACTGCGGGGTGACGGTGAGACAGTGGTTCGAATTCAGGGCTTGGGCGAACCGCGCCCTCACGTCGCGATTGCCCCACTCGCTGACTTTGTGCGGGCACGGTCGCGAGGATGCGGTGCGCGCACCTTGCGCACATCATGAAATGCATTCGCAGCGTGCGTTGCCGTCGTCAGCCGGCAAGTGCAGCGCGCAGTGATGCTTCGCAATTGAGCGTTGAAGGCACCACGACGGGCAGTTTCGGATCGGGTTTGACCAGGCCGAGCGCCGCACCGATTGACCGTTTGAACAGCTTGAAAATGGTGCGCGCCTTTGGCTTCTTTGGCCCCGACAGCCCCGCAACTGATATTGTCGGTTGGGATAATGTGCCGCCAATCCGGATCGGATCGACGATTTTCAGCCCTGAGGGATCTTTCGCTGCGCCCGCGATGGTCAGCGCGATGGCCTCTCCGTTCATCACTATGTGGCCGACGCCGCGCCCCGATGAGGCTTCGGTTTCAATCGCGAGCGGTGAAGGCACGAGTACGCCATTTCGTGCGCGAAAACTGGCGACAAGGCAGCGTAGCGGCACGGCGGCGTCTTTGTTTTTGAGTTGCGCGCCAATCGCGTTGCCAAGGTCTTGGCCGAGCACGGCTGCGATCGTTTTGTTGATCCGTCCGCGCGATGCGACCATTGCGGCTTTGCCATTTGCGTTCGCGATCGCCTCGCGTACGCTGTCGCCAGTTCCGATCAGCTTGATCCGCCCGCGCACCGCAGCCTCAATCTTTTGTGGTTGCCCAATGATCGAACCCAGCGTGGCTCCGCTAAAGCTCAGGTCAACGTGCAGCTTTGGCCGTCCGCTGCGGTGGTCAATTTTCACTGCGCCGCCGAGCATTCCCGCATTAAGCCGCACAAGTGCCTTGTCAAACATGACTACGCGGTGATCAAGCGACAATGTGCCTTGCAAGCTGCGGAAAACCGATGGCTTTGCGAATAGCAGTTGATCCGCCACGATATCGATCTTGCCGTCGGTCGGCCCGATTTTGGTCAGGTTTATCCGCGTTTCGGGAACAACTCTCGGCCCGATCTGCGCCGCTTTCGCTGCGGCGCGCGCGCGGCCTTCATCCGACGAGAAGTCGCTGAAATCGAGCGTTGCAAAACGGACGTTCCCATCGATTTTCGAGCGACCTTCGCGCTTCAATACGTCCACGCGTCCTGACAAGCGCGAGCGACCGACGCTGCCACTCAAGCGGTCAATATACCAGTCTTTCGCATCATGACGGACATTCGCGGTCAAATTGACCGGCTGGCTTTTGAACAGGCCGGCTTCGATCATCTTATCGATGAAAAAAAGGTCGGGCGCCTGTGCGTTCATCTGGGCGGAGAACTTGCGCGTGTTGAGCGTGCCTTCCATGCTGCCACGCGCGGACAGCGTGATTACCGGCGAGTCCATTTTGAGTGTGAACGGATAGGCAGACGCGGGTTCTCTGCCCGTGATCGCCGCGCCTGCGAACGACATCGCAATCGGTTGACTGCGGTACTGTCCCTTAGCCGTCAGCCGCACGCCGCGATCACTGTCTGCCGAAAGCGGGCCACTGATGTTCAGTTGCCGCCCTGCATCGCGGAGTGAGAACTGACTGTTGACAATCGTCAGGCTGCGCAGCCCCGACGTGTCTGACCGCGCCTTTGCACTATCCTGTTTATCACTGTCGTCAGCCCAATTGTTACGCTTGTCCGCAGTACGGATCAGCGCAACGGTCAATCCGTCGAGCAGCAATGCTTCGGGTTCAAGTTTGCCGCGCAACGTGTCCCACACCGACATTTGGAACCGGGCCGCACGCAGCGTTGCGAAATCGCCGCCGCCAACCCATGCAGGTTGAGCCACGCTCACATTCTCAACGTAAATCGTTGGCGTGAACGAAAACCACGGCGCGCGCCTGATCGCGCCGATTTTAACCGGTCGGTCGAGCATCGCGGTGAGCCAGTGTTCCAACTGCGGCCGTACGAAATTCACAGGGAAGGCACCGACGCCAAGCGCTGTCACAATCAGCACGCCCGCGCCAACGGACAGCAGCAGCCAGCGTTTTGACCGCTTTACCGACGTTGGACGGGCGTGCGCGCCGCTTTTGGCCGCCACCGCTTCAGGCAATGAAAAGATCAACCATCGGATCAGGATGATCGCAATCGCAATTCCGATCAATCACAATATCGGTCTTTCCCATCGTGAACGCCTTCGCAAATATTCTGACGCCAGTCGGCGGGGACGATCAAGTGTTTGAAGATTTGCATTGTTCGAGACCGGAACCAATCCTACGGTCTTTTGTTGACCCTGCGTTCCCCCGTCGCTCATGGAGATGCCTCATTGTCTGAGAATATGCCATTTGCCCGCAGTCGCGTTGTTCCAATCGACGGGCTTGGTCATAGCGCAGTCCTGTCGGAGCGGATTACATCGGCACCGGCGCTGATCGATCAGTTCACGGCGGTGCGATCGCTTTCGCTCGCGCTTTCGGCTCCACTGTCTGACGGCGACGCCACGGCGCAGTCGATGCCCGATGCTTCGCCCGCCAAGTGGCATCTGGCGCATACGACCTGGTTTTTCGAAACATTTGTCCTGCGCGATTTTCTGCCCGGATACCGCGCCTATGACGATCGTTTTGGGTTTCTCTTCAACAGCTATTACGACGCAGAGGGCGAACGCCACGCGCGCGATAAAAGAGGGCTGCTCACGCGGCCCTCAATTGATGAGGTTCGCGCCTACCGCGATCATGTCGATGCTGCGATCATCGATGCGTACCCGATCCTTCCGTCCAAAGCGCGTGTCTTGCTTGAACTTGGCTGCCAGCATGAACAACAGCATCAGGAGCTTTTGCTGACCGATGTTCTGCATCTCTTTGCTGCCAACCCCTTGATGCCTGCACTTTTCGCGCCAGCCGAGCCCGCACCGCAAAAAGCCAATCCACTGTTATGGATCGAAGGACGCGCGGGCGTTGTTGAGATCGGGTCAGACGGCGAAAGCTTTGCGTTTGACTGTGAAGGGCCCCGGCATTCGACATTTTTATCGCCGCACGCACTTGCGAGCCGTCCGGTATCAAACAATGAGTGGGCAAACTTCATCCTCGACGGCGGCTATGATGATCCGCGCTTCTGGTTGTCCGAAGGATGGGCATGGGTGCGCGCCAACAATATCGACGCGCCGCTTTACTGGCAACGTGGTTTTGATGGCGGCTGGTTGCAGTTCAGTTTGACGGGCCTGCATCGGGTAGCGCCCAACGCGCCGGTATCGCATATCAGCTTTTTTGAAGCCGACGCTTATGCCCGCTGGGTTGGCGCACGTTTGCCAACTGAAAGCGAATGGGAAAGCGCGGCTGCGAAATATGCTCCGCTAGACGGCAATTTGCTCGACCGGGCAGGAATAATCGCGCCGCGCGGAGCGCACAATAGCATCAGCGAATTGCAGCAACTGTTCGGCGATGTCTGGGAATGGACGGGTAGCGCCTACCGGCCGTATCCCGGCTTTGCGCCCGCTGCGAGTGCGGTTGGCGAGTATAACGGCAAATTCATGTCGAGCCAGTTCGTGCTGCGCGGTGGCAGTTGCGCAACGCCAAGAGGGCATGTGCGCGCCAGTTACCGCAACTTCTTTCAACCGCATCAGCGTTGGCAGTTCAGCGGCGTCCGTTTGGCCAAAGACCTTGGCTGAGGGCGATCGTCCGCTTGTCGACCCGGCGTTTCGCGGTGACGTGCTCGCGGGGTTAGCGACACGTCCGCGCGCAATCCCCGCGCGCTGGCTTTATGATCAGCGGGGATCGGAACTGTTCGATCAAATCACGCGTCTGCCCGAATATTATCCCACGCGTGTCGAAACCGAGATACTTGCGCGCTCGGCAAACGAGATCGGCGCGCTGATCGGGCGCGGCGGCGCAGTGGTTGAATTTGGCGCGGGGTCGTCGACAAAAACGCCGATGATCCTGAGCGTAATCGATCCTCAAATCTATGTGCCGATTGACATATCGGGCGAATATCTCGCGGCGTCGGCATCGCGCCTTGGTCAGTCATTTCCCGATGTGACGATCACCCCGGTGGTTGCCGATTTTCTCAATGAACTCACGCTCCCTGAACATTGTGCAGATTTGCCGATGCTCGGATTTTTCCCCGGTTCGACGATCGGAAACATGGTGCCGCAAACCGCGGTGCGGTTGCTCGCCAATATGGCGAAGGTGCTGGGTGTCGGCGCGAAGCTGCTCATTGGAATGGATCGCATTAAGTCACCAGACGTCTTGATTCCCGCCTATGACGACATGCCGGGCATCACAGCCGCGTTCAATCTCAATTTGCTCGTGCGGATCAATACCGAACTTGGCGGAAACATTCCGGTCGATCAATTTGTCCACGAAGCGGTCTGGAACGACGCCTTTGCGCGGATCGAGATGCACCTGCGCGCGCGCAACGATGTGGTATTCACCGTCGCCGGCAAAGAGTTCAGCATGTTGCGCGGTGAGACAATCCACACCGAAAACAGCCATAAATACGGCGCGCGTGACGCAGCGCTGCTGCTGCGTTCAGGCGGATGGGAACCAATCGCCGAGTGGACCGACGATCAGGACCAGTTCGCGCTCATCCTCGCCGAGCTGCAACCCGCGCGCTACGCGCCTTAGCGTAGGTGCGCACCGTTCTCGATCTGGGACTAGGGCGGTGTGCAAGAAATGCGAATCGTCATTGCGAGCGAAGCGCGGCAATCCAGCGGCACCAGAGACTGGATTGCCGTGCTTCGCTCGCAATGACGGGTGGTGCAGATTAAAAGCACCGCGCCCTAGGATGAAAAGGCGTATTGGTTGTCACCCACCTTCGTCGTTCTGATCACCGCCCCACCCGTCATTCCCGACCTTCAAACGCCCCTTCGACGAAGCTCAGGACATGCGTGCAGGCGCTCAGTAAAAACTGCGGCGGGAATTCGGCTGGCGGTTTGTGTAGCGTTTGAAATTGGGGAACGCGCGCACCTCCCTATTCGTCATTCCCGTGAAAACGGGAATCCATCTCGCAGTTGGCGCGGCGGATTGAATTGAAAATCTGCACTTGCGGGGAGATCGGCCCCCGTTTTCACGGGGGTGACGGCGAAAGGTTAGACAACACCCCACACCCGTCATTCCCGCCCTTCGTCTGCCTTGCAGGCGCTCAGGATAAACTGCGGCGGGAATCCATAGACGCTGACGTTGGGAGTATATGGATTCCCGCTTTCGCGGGAATGAGTCGCGGGGTTGGGAATGACGGCATGGGTAATTCTCCCACACCCGATACGCGCAACTGTGCGCGCGAAACCAAAGAAGGGCGGTCGGCGCGGAAGCGCTGGGGGGTGCTTCCGAATGGATTACTTGAGTTGATTAAGGCCTGGGGC
>JAYVVW010000216.1:0-28923 GCA_043786595.1 Sphingomonadales bacterium
GGGCGCTCCTGCGACCCAATCGCCGTTGCGGTCATAATAACCTTCGGCATAGCGGCGATCGACGCCCGTTGCATGCCATTTTCCGCTATCGTCATAATAACCATAAGCGCGCGCGCAGTCATTGCTTGGCTTTGCGATCTGATTACCCGCAACGCCGCCTGCAACGCCGCCAAGTACCGTGCCGAGTGTACGATTGCCACGACCCGCGATTACATTGCCAAGCACCGCGCCGACGCCAGCGCCTGCAACGGTGCCAATGACGCGGTTCGAACGCTGCCGTTCGCATGAACTCTGCGCATTCGCCATAGTCGGCACGAGCGCAGACACGGTCATGCACGCAACGATGAAGTATTTTTTCATCTCAATATTCCTTGATTGTTGGATAGGGGGCAAACCGGCTGCGCAGCCAATTGTTCCCCAATCAAGGCAGCGACGCCGCGTCAGGCGATTAGCTGTCGACCTCCGAATATTCTTTGCGCGGCACCGCAGCCGCTGCATTCAGGTTGCTATTTGCAAAATCCCAATTGATCAGATGGTCAAGAAACGACTGGATAAAATCGGGGCGGCGGCTCTGAAAATCGAGATAATAGGCATGTTCCCAAAGATCGCAGGTGATGAGCGCAGTTTCACCGTCGAGCAGCGGCAAATCGGCATCATGCGATGCCTTGATCACCAGCTTACCCCCCGATTCGACAAGCCACACCCAACCCGATCCAAATTGTTCGACCGCTGCTTTTTTGAACGCGGCGGCAAATGTGGCATAATCGCCAATGTCATTTTCGATCCGGTCGCGAATGTCACCCGTTGGCATCCCGCCGCCGCGCGGAGACAATGACTTCCAAAAGAAATCATGGTTCCACGCCTGCGCCGCATTGTTGAATATCTTCACCTGCCCGATGTCACCGTGCGTCTGTGTGATAATGTCTTCGAGCGAGAGATCGGCCATCGGCCCATCTTTGATCAGCGTGTTGAGCGTATCGACATAGGTCTGATGGTGCTTGCCGTGGTGTGTCTCAAGCGTGTGCGCTGACATATGCGGCTCAAGCGCAGTATTTGCGTAAGGAAGATCGGCGAGTGTGAACATTTCGGCGTCCCTAAAATCAAATCAGATCGTTCAGAGCGAATTTTCGCCCTTCGAATGCGCCTTGCCCGTTTCCTCGGCAGTGCGGAGCGCATCACCTTCGGGGCCGTCAAGCGCGTCTGCTGCTTCGCGGGCCAACTCAGGGACGTCGTCGCGCTTGGTCTCGACGAATGTCTTGACCGATTTTTCGTACGCCGCAGCGGCTTCGTAATCGCCTTCGCCTTGGGCGGGTTGATGCGGCGAATGTGCATTGTCAGCGTGTTCGGTCATGGGGTTACTCCAGTCGCATTGGGTCATGGGTCACAACGAGACTGTGGCCAAAGAGTTCCAGCCTTTGCGCCAATCGCGACGACACGAAACAAAATGAAGCGGGGCCGGTTACCTTCAGCGATTAAGCCGGAGATTGAATTTGAAAAAACTACTCATCCTACCCGCGATCGTTGCTGCGGTCGTTGCGCCCGCGTTCGCGCAGGAAGCTGTTGCGCCGGTCGACGCGGGCGAAACGACTGTACGCATTGGCATCGGCGGCGCGTATCTGCCGAGCTATGAAGGCTCAGATGATTATATCCTCAGCCCGTTCGGCAACGCCAGCATCACATCGCGCGGCCGCAGCATTTTCACGCGCGGCACCAAGGCTTATATCGATCTGATCCCAACCGCTTCGGACAACAGCTTCGATATCGAACTTGGCCCCGTCGTCGGGCTCAACCTCAACCGCACGAGCCGGATCAAAGACGCGCAGGTCAAACGGCTAGGCGAAAAGCGTACTGCGATCGAAGTGGGCGGATTTGTAGGCTTCACCAAGACCGGGGTGATCACGTCCGCCTATGATACGCTGACATTCCGCGTCAGCTATGTTCAAGACGTCAACAGAGCGCACCGTAGCCATGTCATCACGCCGAGCATCGAATATGGCACGCCACTTTCGCCAACGATCTATGTCGGCTTGACGGTTTCGGCGGATATCACTGGCGATGGCTATGCGCGCTATTACTACGATGTAACCCCCGCCGAAAGTGCTGTTTCGGGGCTTTCGCCATCGCTCACCAACGGCGGGTTCAAAAATATCTCATTCGGGCTTCTCGCCGCCAAATCGTTAACAGGCGATCTGCGCAAAGGTCTGTCTATTTTTGCGATCGGCAATTATTCGCGGCTTCAGAAAGATTTTCGCCGGTCATCACTGGTCAGCCAAGCCGGCAGTCCCAACCAGTGGATTGGCGGACTTGGCCTCGCTTATAGTTTTTGATCAGCGCGCATAGGCGATGAGAAGCGTTGAGCCGGGGTGACATCCAATCGACGCTTCGCCCTCGAGCAGCCAGCATTCGCCGGCGTGCCAGCGTGTGTCACCAACAATGCCGCTGCCTGAAACCGCGATCAGCCATGCGGGCTGCGCGTGGGGTGCTGCAAATGTGCCGCTGGCATCAATCCAGCGCTCGATCACGAACTTGTCACTGTCGATGATCGTCGTTCGGCCGGTTGTGACGGGTGACGTCGGTGGTAGCGTGATCGGCGCGGCGTGCGAAACGGCAACCCCGGCATCGAGGTGCAATTCCCGCGGTCGCCCATAATCATAAAGGCGGTAGGTGAGATCAAGGTTTTGCTGCACCTCGATCAGCGTTAACCCCGCGCCAATTGCATGAACCGTTCCAGCCGCCGAATAGATGACGTCGCCCGCTCTGACTGGTTTCCAATCCATCAGCGTTTCAATGCTGCCGTCAAGCGCGGCGGCGCGCAACTGCTCATGGCTCAGCGGGCGCACCGTGCCAAGCGCAATTGTCGAACCGGGTTCGGCGTCAAGGATGATCCACGCTTCGTCTTTGCCACTGGGATACCCGCTGGCGCGCGCCTGTTCGTCATTGGGGTGGACCTGGATCGACAGGCGTTCGCTGGTGAACAGATATTTGATCATCAGCGGCAAATGCTCGGCGTTGGGACTATCGAACCAGATTTCGCCAATCGGCGCGTCACCACTGACAGGTGCTGCGAAGCCGGGCCACAACTGCATCCGGCCCCACGGTTTTTCAACGCGGATTGTATCAAGCCTGATTAAAGTCATGCAAAACTCCCAATTGCGCAGTCCTGTTAGCAACAACGCAGTGAGAGGGGAACGACAGTTTGTGACATTCGTTCCAGCCTCACGCCTGTGCAGCCCCACGCAAATTCTGCGATTTGTTGTGCAGTGCGGAAACTTTTTCGCGGCGGCGCAGTTTAACCTTACAATCGTCTCTGAGCATTTCGGACTTGTCCGGGATGCGTAGATATTGCCTGAAGCCTCCCGATGGCAATGTGCGGCGACCGGTCGGAATTTTTTCATGCTCGGGACAGCAGACCGGTCGCCGTAATCGTTTTTCACCCTGCCCAAAAAAATAATTGCATTTGTTTGGGCAGTGACTGGAACCTTTTTCAAATTGGGCCGTTTTCATGTTCGGTGTTGCCTGTTCTTCCCCCCTCTTGTGATTGGCAACATGGGCACTCGCCCCCGACACCTCTGGTCGTCGGGGGCATTTTTTTGCGCTGAGCCGAAATGTTGATCCGCGCAGGCTATTCGCTGAGGTTTGAGACGCAGCAACCGACACCGATGCTTGCGATGCTGAGCGTCCACCCGTCGCGCAACCGGGATTTGCTGTCGCCGCACCGGATCATCACCGATCCGCCGCTTCCAATATATGATTATGTCGATGCGTTCGGGAACATCTGCACGCGTCTGACTATACCGCCAGGCGGTGCGACCTTATCGTGCGATTTTATGATCGCTGACAGCGGGATGCTCGATGAAGTCGCGACCGGTGGCCCGGTGACACAAGTTGAACAGCTTCCTGACGATGTCATGGTCTATCTCTTGGGCAGCCGATATTGCGAAACCGATAAGATGCTCAACATTGCATGGGATCGCTTCGGCACCGCGCCGTCGGGCCGCGCGATGGTGCAAAAGATCGTTGATTATACGCACGGCCATATCGAATTTGGATATGAATATGCGCGGCCAACCAAAACCGCTTATGATGCGTGGCAGGAACGCACTGGCGTGTGCCGCGATTTCGCGCACCTTGCGATCACGCTGTGTCGCTGCATGAACATCCCCGCGCGCTACTGCACAGGCTATCTCGGTGACTTCGGCATCCCGCCCGACGGCGCGCCGATGGATTTTTCTGCGTGGTTCGAAGCCTTTATTGATGGACGTTGGTTCATCTTTGACGCGCGGCATAATGTGCGCCGGATCGGACGTATCCTCATGGCGCGCGGGCGCGATGCCACCGATACCGCGCTCACCACGGGTTTCGGTTTCACAGACCTTGCGCATTTTTCGGTCCACACTGACGAGGTGGAAGGCGACGGGCCCGATCCGGTTGCGCGCGATTGAAGGAACAAAGGCGGTGATCACCAGTTTTTTCAATATCCCCGCAACTTATGTTTCAAGGAGTATTTTATGATTGAAGAAACCGTAACGGGGCCGAACAGCGCCAGCAATGGTGGCGCAAGTGCAAGCCAACACGTCGCTGACACGGGCATGAAAGCCGAAGTGACCAAAGCTGTGAAAAGCGGCGCGGCGCGGATCAAGCGCAAAGTAGCGAAAATCGAAGTGCCAAAGCGTATCAAGAGTGCTTCGAAATCCGCCCAGCGCGAAGCGAAACGCCGCAACGATCAGGTGAAGTCGCAATTGGGGCCAGACGGCCCGCTCTATGTTCTCGCTGGGGTCATCGGATTGGCAACACTCGGAATTTTCGCGTATCGTCGTCGCTAAGTCCTGTTTTTGCCAATGAAATCATGACGATCCAATTGCGTAAATATACGTTAAATTGCGCCCGCATCAGCCTGACACTGCTGATCGCGGGCGCACCCGTTGTTGGCTTAGCACAGCAGATACCCGGCGATCCGTTTGACGACCCGGCATTCACCAATGCACTGCCTCCGCTTGATCAGAGCGTTTCCGTCGAAGACCCAAAGCCCGTCGCGACGCCGCCGATCGATTTGGCAGTCGAGCAGAAAAACGAGATTGAACTCGCAGCACCCTTGCCTTCGCTGTCAACGCTTGAAAATGCCATCCCCGCGACGACCGCGCTTGAGGCGAGCGAACGCGCGCCCGACATTCGCTACCGCCTGAAAATTGCCGGGCTTGAAGAGGTTGGGCTCGAAAACCGGTTTCGCGACCTTTCGGCATTGCTCGACAAGGGATCAAAAGCGGCGAATGCAGCGCAGGTAACGGCGCGCGCCGACGAAGATGTTCAACTCGCTGAGCGACTGCTGCGCTCCGAAGGCTATTTTGATGGTCTCGTGACCGCGCTTGTCGGGCCGCTACCCGATGCGTCTGGCCAGTTGCCAGTGCTGATTACGGCAACGCCGGGGCTTCGCTACCGGCTTGGCACTGTAACGCTGATCGGCCCAACACCCGCGACCGAACCGCTTGTTCGTTCAGCTCTCGCGCTGTTACCCGACCAGCCGATCGTCGCTGCCGACATCCAAACCGCCGAGGCGCGCGTTGCACTGCGCCTACCCGAACAGGGCTACCCCTTTGTCAACGTCGGCGACCGTGACATCCTCCTCGACGATGCAACACAAAGGGGCGATTATAATCTGCCCGTCGAAACCGGCCCCAAGACGCGCTACAGTGGCTTCCGCCTCGCTGGCGATCCGGTGTTTGACGAAAAGCACATTGCAATCTTCCCCCGCTTCAAACCCGGCGAAATCTATGACAGCCGCCAGGTCGATGACATGCGTCGGGCACTTGTTGCGACCAGCCTGTTTTCGAGTGTCGCGGTGACGCCGCAGCGCACTGGCGTGGTTGCGCCCGACGGCACCGAAACCGTCGAACTCCTTGTTCAGCAAAATCGCGGGCCACAGCGCAGTCTTGCGGGAAGTGCGGGTTTTTCAACGGGCGAAGGTGTCAAGCTTCAAGGTTCGTGGACACACCGCAATCTGTTTCCCCCCGAAGGTGCGCTCATCGTCACTGCGATTGCGGGCACCAAGGAGCAAAGCCTCAACACCTCGTTTCGCAGATCAAATGCAGGCAAGCGCGACCGGGCATTACTGATCTCCGCATTGGCTTCGCGCCAACGCTTCGAAGCCTACAACGCCGAATCGTTCGCGCTGTCATCAAGCTTGTCGCGCAACAGCACGCCGATCTGGCAAAAGCGCTGGACCTGGTCAGTCGGCGGCGAGCTGCTCGCGACGCGCGAGACACGCTTCGATACGACGAACGCGGATCGCGCCCGCAGCGTCTATTTCATCGCAGCATTGCCTTTGTCGATTGGCTATGACCTTTCGAACAGTTTGCTTGACCCAACCAAGGGGGTGCGACTGACCGCGCGCGTCAGCCCCGAAGCGCAGCAGCGTGCCAATGGCGGTTTTGATAGCTATGGCCGCACCCTGTTCGAAGCGAGCGGCTATTTCGGTGTCAGTGACAGCATTGTATTGGCAGCGCGCGCGCGCGTTGGTTCAATCGTCGGCGCTCCACGCGACGATATCGCGCCGTCGCGCAGGCTCTATTCAGGCGGTGGCGGATCGGTGCGCGGCTTTGGCTATCAGCAGCTTGGCCCCAAGGATATTGACGACAAACCAATCGGCGGGCGTTCGCTGACCGAATTCGCCGCCGAAGCGCGCTACCGGTTCGGCGATTACGGTATCGTTACCTTTTTAGATGCCGGACGCGTCGGCGAGAGTTCATCGCCGTCGATTGCGGGGATGCGCTACGGCGCGGGAATTGGTGGCCGCTATTACACCAATTTCGGTCCGCTGCGGCTTGATGTCGCGACGCCGCTCAAGCGCCGCAAAGGCGAATCGCTTGTCGCGCTCTATCTCTCGATCGGGCAGGCGTTCTGATGACACGCACCGCGATCAAGTGGGTTGCGATCGGGTTTGTTACACTCCTGATATTGCTCGGCGTCGCGCTGCTCGGAATGAACACGCAGCCAGGGCACCGATTTGTCTTGCGCCAACTGGCTGGATTTTCAACCGCCACAGGTCTGACCATCAGCGCGCAAAAGATTGATGGTTCGATTTACGGCCGGATGGCGCTGCGCGGCGTTACTATGCGCGATCGCGAGGGTATTTTTCTGACAGCGCCGCTACTCGTGCTTGAATGGCAGCCATTTGCCTATCTGAATGGCAAGATCGACATGCGCGAACTTTCTGCGCGCCAAATCAATCTGTTGCGATCGCCACAGCTGGTTGTTGTCGAAGGGCCACTTCTTCCCGATATCGATGTGTCGATTGACAAGCTCCTGATCGAACGGCTTGCCATCGCGCCAGCGGTGACAGGGCGAGAACATATCGTCCGGATTGCTGGTCGTGCTGCAATCGCCGATGGCCGCGCACAGATCAACGCGCGCGCAAACGCGCTGACCGGACCGGGCCTAGCGGGCGGCGATCAACTTGCGCTGGAGCTCGACGCGGTGCCCGATGCCAATCGGCTGTCGGTCAATCTGTCGCTTGTCGCACCCGTCGGCGGGCTCGTGGAGAGTTACAGCCAGCTTGACAAAGCGCTCCTCTTGAAAGTCGACGGGCGCGGTGATTGGCACAATTGGGCCGGAACGACGCGCGCGAGCCTTGGCGGTGCGCCGCTATTGCGGCTTGCGGTCGGCGCGCGAAACGGCACGATTACAGCAAAAGGCCCGGCGAACGCTGGGCTACTGCTTTCGGGGCCATCGGCTCGCTTGCTTGCGCCGCTGGTCGATTTCGATCTGGTTGCAAAGCTGGCCAACCGCCGTGCCGACACGCGATTGCAAATGCGATCGGGTGCAATGCAGGCTTCGGCGGTCGGTATCGTTGATTTAGGGCGGAGCCAGTTCAATGCACTGCGGATCGACGCGCGGCTGATCAAGCCTGGTGCGCTCGCCGATAATCTGCGCGGCGACGCGGTGGTGCTGGCAGCCATCGCCAATGGCGCATTTGCAAAACCGCAGGTTGATTACCGCATCACCGCGCGTGCGATCGGTTTTGGCAGCACCGCGGTTCAAAATATCACCGCTGCCGGACGGATCATAGCGGTGCGCGATCAATACCGCATCCCGGTCGCGGCAAAAATCGGTCGCGTGACGGGCCTCAACGCAGCGGCGGGCGGATTGCTGACCAATCTGAGCGTCGACGGCGATTTGATCTGGTCGGGCGCGCGGATCGTATCGGACAATCTTCATTTGCGATCGCGACAGATTGACACAACGGCAATCGTCATCGCGGACCTTGGCACAGGGCGCTACACCGGTGCGATCAAGGGCCGCGTCAACGATTATGAAGTCGATGGTCTTGGCCGGATCGATGTCAGCACCGATGCCAAGTTGATCGCATCGCGCGCGGGATACGGAATCGGCGGTGGCATCCGCATTGTGACGCGGCGGATCGACAATTCATCGGTGCGCGATCAGCTTGGCGGAACGGCGATCATCACGGCACAATTTGGCTTTGACCCGGCGGGTACGTTGAGCGTGCAGAATGTGCGGATGGCCTCACCGGGGCTGCAAATTTCGGGTGGGTCGGGTCGCTATCTGTCAAGCGGTCGGATCGATTTCCGTCTGCAAGGGCGTTCGCGGCAATACGGCCGCGTCACGTTGTTCGCGACGGGCACCATCACTCGCCCCGATATCCGCCTGCGCGCCACCAGTCCCAACGTCGGAATTCCGCTGACCAATGTCGAGGCGCGCGTTTTGGCTGTTGCCGGCGGCTATCAGATCGTTGCAACGGGTGGATCACCTTACGGCCCCGTTTCCGCTGACCTGCTGATAAGAACCGGGCGAAACCTGACCGTCGACATCCGCCGCGGGCGTTTTGCCGGTGCTGATTTTAGCGGCCAGATTGTTCAAACCGGCGCTGACCCGTTTGCCGGGACGCTCAATTTCGCCGGATCGGGGCTGCGCGGGTATGCGCGGCTGTCTCCGTTCGGAAAATTCCAGCGGATTGACGCTGTCGTCAACGCCAATGGTGCGCGTATTCCAGCGCCGCAGCCGATTTCGATTGGCACTGGCGATGCGCGCGCGGTCATCATCCTCTACCCCGGTGCGCCCGCCATCAATGCCGACGCTCGGTTGGCGAATGTCAGTCAGGGCACATTGACGCTGACTGCGGCGCAAGCCCGGGTTCGCTATCAAAACGGACGCGGGACGGCAGCGGCGGTCGTCAGCGGCCAAAGCGGCGCGCCTTTCACACTCGCGGGACAGGCAGCGCTTGAATCGGGTATCGTCAAGGCGAATGTACGCGGCGTCATAAACGGGATTGCGCTGCGCCTTGAGGCACCGGCAATCATCCGCAAAACGCGTGGTAGCTGGTCGCTCGAACCCGCACGCGTGATCTTGCCAAAGGGCAATCTGCTCGTCTCGGGCCGTTACGGCGCTGGCATCCAGGCCAATGCCAAATTGGATAATGTTGATCTGTCGCTGGCGCGGGCGTTTGCGCCTTCGCTTGGGTTGGGCGGAAAAGTTAGCGGAACGGTCGACTATGCAACCGCGCGCGGCGCACCGACCGGATCGGCGCGGCTGACGATTAACCGGTTCACGCGCACGGCCGCTTATACCGTATCAGCGCCCGTTGACATTGTGACGCTCGCAACTTTGTCTGCCAATGGCGCGGACGTGCGCGCGCTTGTCAAAAGCGGAAACAGCGCAATCGGCCGATTGCAGGCGCGCATGTCACCGTTTGGCGCGGGCGGCACGCTGGCGAGTAAGATACAATCGGCCCCTCTGAGCGGAGGCATCCGCTATAACGGCCCTGCTGAAGTGCTTTGGACGCTGACCGGTATCGCCGATCAGCAACTCAGCGGCCCCGTAATCGTCGCTGCTGATTTTGGCGGCCGGGCCAATCAACCGACGCTGACCGGCGTCGTGCGCGGCAATGCGCTGCGTTACGAAAACCAGACCTATGGCACAATTATCAATGCGATCGCGCTATCGGGTAACTTTACTAGGTCGCGTTTTCAGATTGCATCACTGACTGGGCGCGCCGGCAAGGGCAGCATTACCGGGCGCGGCTTTGTCGGGCTTGACGCCGCAGCGGGCTTTCCAATCGACCTTGCGCTGATACTCAACAATGCGCAGCTTGCGCGCAGCGATGCGCTTGGCGCAACCGCTACTGGTACGCTCAACATCGTTAACGGCGCAAATGGCGGCAAAATCAGCGGCGACATCGAGCTTCCCGAAGCACGCTATCAGATCATCCGCCAAGGCGCTGCCGACGTCGCCGAATTGTCGGGCATACGCCGCAAAAATCAATTGCCAGTGACGCGGCAAACCGAACGCAGCGTCGTCCCGTCTCAATTCGCACTCGACATGCGCATTCGCGCGAGCAATGAAATAGTCGTTTCGGGTATGGGGCTTGAAGCCGAATGGTCGACCGACATGCGCGTTACAGGGAATGCCGCCGACCCCGTTGTTCGCGGACGGCTCGATCTTGTCCGCGGTACCTATTCGTTTGCGGGCCGCCGGTTCGATCTCGATAACAACGGGCGCATCCTGTTCAACGGTGACAGTTTCATCAATCCCGAAATTGACCTCGTCGCGCGGACAAGTGTCGAAGGCGTATCAGCGCAGATAGACATATCCGGGCGCGCCCAGAATCCGCAAATTGTGTTTAACTCGACCCCGGCGTTGCCGCAGGACGAGGTGCTTTCTCGACTGCTCTTCGGCAGCTCAGTTACCTCGCTATCACCAACGCAGGGCATCCAGCTTGCCGCTGCTCTGGCTTCACTGCGTGGTTCGGGAGGCGGACTCAATCCACTTGGCAAGCTACGGAGTGCAACGGGGCTAAGCCGCCTGCGCATCCTTGGCGCCGATAAAACTGCCGGGCGCGGCACTGCGCTTGCTGCGGGCGCTTACATATCAAATAAAATCTACGTCGAAGTCATCACCGACGCGCGTGGGTTCACAGCAACGCAGCTTGAAGTCGGCCTGTCGAAAGTGCTCAGCATATTGGGGCAAACGGGCTCGTTCGGCGGAACGAACGCTTCGCTTCGCTATTCAAAGGATTATTGAAAAACGGTCGCGCCACTCGATGAACCCGAGCGGAACGAAATTGCCCGCAAATCGTTCTGTTTCGTGCCACCTAATTTTATGGAGAATATCAATGGCTCGTTTTATGCCCCTTATCATGGCTGCCGCTGCCGGCATGATGGTTACTGCTTGTTCAACACCTGCCGAAAAAGCTGCTGAAAACACCGCAGACTCGATGGAAGATCAGGCCGATATGATGCGCGACAATTCTGACAACATGGCTGACATGATGGAAGATAAGGCTGACATGATGGATAACCGCACTGACGGTGTCGACACCGCCAAGGAAAATGCGATGGAAAACAAGGCTGGAAATGTGCGCGCAATGGGCGAAAATAAAGCCGACATGATGGAAGACAAAGCCGACATGGTCCGTGACAAGGCCGACAAGTAAGGCTGACAAAGATTGGGGGCGGCGATTGGCCGCCCCCTTTAGTTTAACGACATCTCACTTGGCCGCGGCTGATTTCGCGACCAAGCAGTGCGCCTGCCCCGCCGCCTATGATCGTGCCGAGCAGTCTCGAATCGCCGTTCGTTATCGTGTTGCCAAGCAACGCGCCCGCTGCCGCTCCGATGATCAAGCCGGTGGTGCCATCACTGCGACGGCAATAATATTGGCCGTTTTGTCCGCGATAGACCCGGTCATCCGATGACAAGCGACGCGGCTGATAATAACGTCCGTCACGGTAATATTGATCGGCGTAATAACGCTGATTGTACGGATCAGGCCGGTTCCAATCATAATCGCGGTATTGCCGCCAATCGCGCACTGCCTGGCGACGATCCTTGCGCGCCTCGCGAACGTCTTCACGATATTCTTTTCGTGCTTCTTTGGCATCGCGGCGATGTTCGCGGTCGTTGTAATGAGGCTTGGCTGTTGCAGCGACACCGCCAAACAACGTAGCCCCGGCCGCAATCGCAATCATAAACTTACGCATCGGAATTTCCTTTCTGAGAAATCACACCAGCAAAACCCGAACTTTCGGCGATTTGTTCCATGAACCTAAAACAACATCGGGTTCAGACGCGTGCAATTTGATCGCGTTTTCAAACGCCTGACCGCTTTCCGCTGGACATCAGCTTGATCGAAACATAAATAGAACAAATGGCACAGCTCGATCGGATTGAAAAACTTGCGATTTTGGCCGATGCGGCCAAATATGATGCGTCGTGCGCATCGTCGGGCACCGCAAAACGAAATTCGAGCGATAAAAAGGGTATTGGGTCAACCGAAGGTTCGGGGATTTGTCATGCCTATGCGCCCGATGGTCGGTGTATTTCACTTCTGAAGATTTTGCTGACGAACAGTTGCATTTTCGATTGCCATTATTGCATCAATCGGAAAAGTTCGAACGTCCGCCGCGCGCGATTTTCAGCCAAGGAAGTCGTTGATCTCACGCTCGATTTTTACCGGCGGAATTATATCGAAGGGTTGTTCCTTTCGTCAGGGATCATCAGCAGTTCAAACTATACGATGGAGCAGCTCGCTGAAGTGGCACGGTCGCTGCGTGAAGATCACCAATTTCGCGGCTATATCCACATCAAATCAATCCCTGATGCTGACCCTGAACTGATCGCGCTTGCGGGAAAGCATGCCGACCGGATCTCGATCAATATCGAACTGCCGACTGTGGCCGGGCTTGAACGTCTCGCGCCCGAAAAATCAGCGCCTCGGATCGAGCGAGCGATGCAGGGCATCAAAACATCGATCGTCGAAGCCAAAGATGCGGTCAAGCGGTTCAAACATGCGCCACTTTATGCGCCCGCAGGTCAATCGACGCAGATGATTGTCGGGGCCGATAGCGCCACAGATGCTGATGTCGTCCGCCGTGCCGATGGCCTTTACAATCGGTTTGCGATGCGGCGCGTCTATTATTCTGCATTTTCTCCCATTCCTAATGCAAGCGCAGTGCTGCCGCTCCAGCGCCCGCCGCTGATGCGCGAACACCGGCTTTATCAATCGGACTGGCTGATGCGGTTCTACGGCTTTGCACCCGGCGAGGTGATCGACGCGACCGAGGACGGCATGTTGCGGCTCGACATTGATCCCAAATTGGCTTGGGCGCTCAAATTTCGCGGGCAATTCCCCGTCGATGTCAACCGCGCGCCTCAAGAATTGCTATGGCGTGTGCCCGGGCTGGGCACCAAGGCCGTCAAGGCAATCCTCGCGTCGCGGCGGCACCGCATATTGCGTCTTGAAGACATTGCGCGGTTCACGAATTCGGTGCGCAAGCTTCAGCCGTTCATTGTCACGGCTGATTGGCGTCCGCGCATCCTGGCCGACGCGCTCGACATCGACGCTTTTGTCAAACCACGCGCCCAGCAATTGGAACTCTTCGCCGCCTGACGAGGTTGTTTGGCTGGAGACACCGATGACCCAGACGCAACAGCAAATCCGCATTGCCCTCGACCATCCAGACGATTTTGACGGTTGGCGCAGCGCCGCGCGCGATCTTGCCTTGCGTGGTACGCCGCCCGAAAGCGTGGTCTGGTCGGTGGGTGGCGGTCAGGATGATCTGTTCGGTGAAGAAAGCATTTCGCAAGTGCAGACGCGGTCGACGCTCCGCGTGCCATCCGCGTTCATCACGCTTGGCCAATCGGTGATCTGCCACCGTGACCCAGAGCGATTTGCGCTGCTATATGATGTGCTCGTGCGTCTGCAATCTCAACCGCGCCTGCTAGACGACACCGCCGATCCTGTCGTCAACCGCGTGGCGGGGCTGGCACGTGTCGTGCGCCGCGACATCCACAAGATGCGCGCGTTTGTGCGTTTTCGCGAAGTCATCGAAGCGGACGGCGCGCGCTTCATCGCCTGGTTTGAGCCCGACCATCATAGTGTTCGCACAAACGCCGCATTCTTTGTTCGCCGGTTTGGCGCCATGCGTTGGACGATTTTGACGCCCGACGTCACGATCGACTGGGACGGTGATACGCTGCGCGAAGGCCCCGGCGCGCAGCGGAGCGACGCGCCCGACGGCGATCCGGTCGAACGGCTCTGGAAGCGCTATTACGCGTCGATCTTCAATCCAGCGCGCGTCAAGATCGGCGCGATGCTCAAGGAAATGCCCAAACGTTACTGGAAGAACATGCCCGAGACGGCACAGATTCCAGCGCTGATCGCCAATGCACAGGCGCGCGAACTGGTTATGCTATCGGGTGACAGCAGCAAAAGCGATGCGACCGATATCGCTGCCTTGGCGCATGAAGCCGCATCGTGCCAGCGCTGCCCGTTGTGGAAAGATGCAACCCAAACAATATTTGGCGAAGGGCCGCCGGACGCGCGGATCATGATTGTTGGCGAACAGCCGGGGGACAACGAAGACATCGTTGGCCGCGCATTCATCGGGCCGGCGGGTCAGATGCTCAATCGCGCGCTTGCCGAAGCCCAGATTGATCGCAGCGCAGTCTATCTCACCAACGCTGTCAAACATTTCAAATATGAACAGCGCGGCAAGCGTCGCATCCATCAAAAACCAAGCGCGGGCGAGATATCGGCGTGCCGCTGGTGGGTCGATCAGGAACGATTGATGGTGCGTCCGCAGTTAATCATCGCATTGGGCGCTACAGCGGCGCGCAGTCTTACAGGGCGCGCGGTCAAAATTGGTGAGGCGCGCAAATTGCCAATAATGCTGGACGACGGAACGCCGTGCCACGTCACTGTCCATCCTAGCTATTTGCTAAGAATTTCTGATCCGGAAACGACAGCGCGCGAATATGCCCGTTTCGTTGCAGACCTGCGTAGCGCGAACGCGGCCGTTTCAATCACCTGATTGCTCACGCCGTTTGACAAAGGCGATGAAGCCGCGCTCGGTCCGCGAGAGAAACTGCGTCGCACGCGGCAGTGTCCAATCGCTGGCATCGCCGCTTTTCTCGAATGCAGCCTTGATGATTTCCGGATGAACATAGCTCTTACGCGCAATTGCGGGTGTATTACCCAATTGCGCAGCAACGGTCTCAAGCACCATCTTGAGGCTCAACTGGCCTTTTGTCTCGGCAAGCACGGCAAACGCGATCACGCTTGCCCCCATGTGCGAAAATCCTTTGCGGTAAAACCGCCGCAACATTCGCGGAGATAGTCATTGATATCGCTTGAAGTGATAACTCGCCGGTCATTTCCGGGACATTCATATTGAAACAGCGCCTGGCCTAGCAAATCCTGACACCGCTTGACTAACGCGACAAGTCGCTTGTCCTTAAGACTGATGCGCTGCTGCTTGCCCGACTTCCCGACATAATCGAGCATCAGCCGCGCGCCTTTTATCGCCACATGGCGTGATTTTAGCGTAGCGAAGCGGCGTCATCCGGTCAGGTGCCTGCCTGCACCGTCGCATGTTGATCCTGAACGTCGTCGCGCACGTTGGCACCAACCATCATCTTGACCATTGTAAGCGGCGATATTTCCGCAAGCCAAATTTCTGCATCGCCGACATCGAAACGTACAACGGCCAGATTAGGATCGTCGCGCCCGCCTTGATACCATGCGGCAACGCGGGGGTTCCAAAGCCGGTCGATCACGGCGACGTCAGTCTCGCTGACTATCTGGCCTTCGATCCGTGCGAAAATATCTTGATCCTTGGCGATATACTGCGCCTGCGCGGCGCCTAGCGCGCTCAGCGGACCATCTTTGGTCGTGAAAATCCACAGCGAGCGGTGGTTGTCACCGTCGGTGTGCAGCGTCATTGGCACTGACCGGTCGGCTCCCCCGGTTAAACCAATGAACACGAACGCGCGATTTTTCAGTTCTTTCCAAAGCCGTTTTTTCAGTTCGTGCGGGGTGTTTGCGGTCATGAGAAGTCCTTTCGTTGTTAAGGAGAAACGTCGCGCTCTCGCACTTTCAAAATGACGTCGGGCACCATGCGTCCGATCACGTTACTCCGCAAAAATGATGAGGGATCGACGGCCTGCTGCCCTCCGGGAGGAGAGGAACGGGGGATACTTCCGACAGCAGCAGGCCTGTTTTTGAAACTATGAAGCGGGCGAAAGGTTCCAACGTCGTGCGCGCGCGATCGCTATGCCAACGCGCGAACGATCATCCAATATGCGGCAATGCTCCCCGTCGCATAAGCGGCCGCCATCTTCGTTTTTGGCAGCAACGACGTGCCGAACCGCTGAACGAAATAAATCGCCACAAGCATCAGTGCGACAATTGCCAATTGGCCGATTTCGACGCCGATATTGAAAGCCAGTAATGCGATCGGAATCTCGCCATTGGGCAACCCAACTTCCGAAAGCGCCCCCGCAAAGCCAAATCCGTGGAGCAGGCCAAACGCAAATGCCGCGATCCACGGCGCACGCTGCGCAAGCCGGTCTCGATCACTGCCGCTTTTAACGATCTCGGACGCCACGAACAGGATTGAAAGCGCGATGCAAATCTCAACGGGCTTTCGCGGAACCGCAACGAAACCAAGCGTTGCCGCGCCAAGCGTGATCGAATGCGCCAGCGTAAACGCCGTGACCGTTGCCACAATCCGTCTGCCGCCGACAACCAACAAAACAAGCGCAATGACGAAAAGCAGGTGGTCAAGCCCGGAAGCTATGTGTCCGATGCCTAACAGTACATAGGTCTGGAGGATAGCAAACCGGCTTGCACGCGCAGTAACCGAAATTTGCGGGGTGTCTGCGGTCAATCGCGCTACCTGCACCGCACGGCCCAGCGGCGCGATCCTCACCAATGTGTCGGTGATGCTGTTGTCGAGGTTGGTCAGCCCAACGATCTGACCGTCAATCGGGCCGCTGCAGTGCAGGTCGCTTGTTTCTACGAGCGCACCCCGCGATACTTCGCGGCGTTCGAGCCTTGCTTTGCAATGTGGCGGCACTATCGGCCTGGCTTGGTTGGCGAGGTCCACACGCAGTGGTGCCTTCCACACCAGCCGCCAATCGGTCGCGGTAAGTTGGACGATTTCAAGAAAACCGGGCCGCAGCTCGTCAGCGTGAAGCGGCGCGCTTAGCCATGCGAGCGGGAGGATAGCGACGCTCCGCCAACAGCCTCTAATCATGGCCGCTCGATATCAATCCGGTAGCCATCGAGCAGCGTTTGATATGCCGTCTCTTCGCGCGCGCGACGCGTGGCGCTTCGCCAGTCATTCTCAACCCGCTGGCGCACATCTGCAAGCTTTGCAGGGGCTGCGACGACGATATGGTTCACGCGGACGAGATGAAGCCCGAAACCCGAAACGATGGGTCCGCTCCACGCGCCGGGCGATATGTGCGCAACGGCCTCGGCGAAGCTTTCGCCGTACACGCGCGCAACATCGTCGAGTGCTTGCGCATCGGCCCGCGATGGCAGCGCGATTGCGTCACTTAAAACGGATTGTCCACGGCGAAGCAAAGCGAGCGCGGATTGCGCCCGTGCGCGGTCGTCAGCGCCTTGCGCAATGTATACCTGCTCGAACGCATAGCGTGCGCCCACCGCATAGCGATCGGGATTGCGCGTGAGCCAGCGATTGAGCGTCGCATCGTCGGCGCTCTCAGTCTCAGACTGCGAAGTCGCCATATATTCCATCTTTGCGCGGATACGGCGGCGGACGATTGGGTCGTCCTGGTCAAGCCCCAACCGCAGACCTTCGCGGTAATAGACTTCTTCGCGGATAAAATCGCGGATCACGCCGTCAAGCTCAACGGGTGTTGGCACGCGCTGCATCGTCTGCGCCCAGTTCAGCGCGAGTTGGCTGACCTTGGCCTGGGTCACGACGATGCGACGCTCGCTCGGATCGACGGATGTTCCAATGAGCGACGACAGCACAAAGATCGCCGCGCCCGCACTCAAAAAATGGATCAGCGGTTCGCGCAACCACCGCTTCAGCCAATCAGCCACCATATGTTGTCACGATTTCGGGCTATACCAGATTGGCGACGTATAAGCGCGCTCCTGCGCCTTGGCCTTCACATCGGGCGAAAGCCTGTATTTGAAACGCACAGCATCATAAGCCGGCCAGCTTGGCGTCGGGATTTCAAGTACGCGAAGATAATAAAAGGCACGGACGCGCGGATCAAATTCAGGATCACGCCAGAGTGTTATTAACTGCGCAGCGCCGATGCTGTTGGTGTAGCTTGCCGTTGCCAAGTCCACCGTGTCGCCAACCGGTGTCAGTTTCCCGCCAGCTAACGTGCGCCGTGCCGGGTCGCTCCAGACGACATCGAAGATCTTTTCGTGCATCTTGCCTGATGCGTCGGCCCAGCCCTTGATCACCTGAATGCGGTCAAGATTGCCGCCCATCGGGTCCTTGAGCGCCGAAATGATGAAACGCGGAGCGCTGCCATCAGCGGGCTTGAGATCGCCGCCCATCGGTACACCGCGTTGATACCCGGCGCGCACCCAGTCACGCTTGAGATCGGCATCGATAAAATCCCATCCGCCAAAAAAGCGAAGCTGAATGCGCGGGCCAGTGGTCGCGTAAACTTCACGGCGAACCATCGCATCAAAAATTGCCGCGCGCGTATTCGCCTTCGCCCACACGCCGGCATATCCGCCCGCAAGATAATGCCAGCCAAACCGCCCTTTTTGCGTACCCAAATTTTGCGGGAGTAACGCGCGCTTTGCGCTGGGCTCGACACCGCTGTGCTTCCCAAAGAAATTATTCTCGTCGCCCGTCGCGAGCGCGGTGTGACTATCGGTTGATCCGATCATTCCGAGCTTGAACGGGTTGACCCCCGTCCGCGCTTCGATCGCCAACCCGCGCTTGAGCGCTTCACGCACATATTCACCGGCAAACATGTTCGACGTTTTGGCCTCGGTCATTGGCAGGTTGCCAAGCTCCCATCCGGTATCGCCGTAGCCCGCAAATTCATCATTCGGCGAAAGGAACGGGTGCGCCTCGCTGTCGCCTTTGATTTGCGTGACCTCAACCAGCGGCTCTCGCGCAACGCGGCGGCGCGCATATGTGGCGGTCATCGGCCCGCCGTCAGGTCCGGTCAGTTCGAACATCAACCCATTGGAAACATTGCTATTGTGCGGAATTGCAAGCGCCTTGCCGCCGGTCTTCTTTTCATAGGCATCCATATATTCCCACAACTGGTCGGGCGATTTTCCAACAAGCGATGAGAATGGCAGCACCTTGTCGGCCTTGTCCTTGCCATCGCGAAACATCACAACGCGGTGCAGATTATTGCCATTGGGCATCAGCGTATATTCAAACCCCATGAACGCAGAGAATTTGCCGGGTTCGTTATAGCGCTCAACCGTTTGGGTATGCTCCGTCCAGATCGTGCGCGTCGTTTCGGCTTGCTTGACGGGATCGATCAGACCGGGGGGCAATGTTCCGCGTGCGGCACGGTCAATCAATTCAGATGTCGCGCGCAGCGATCCATCGGGGCCTTCGTGCATCATGTCATGCCAGCGGCGCAGCAGCGGTTCACGGAGCAACAGGCGCGGCGCATCATAGATGCGTTTGGTCAGACCGAGTCCGTCGCTATGATCGGCGATGACGAGGAAATCGAGCGGTTGCGCCAATTTAGCCTTGATTCCGGTGGTTGATGTCACTTCCTCCCCGCGCGCAAAACGCAGCGCATCTTCAGGTCCAAGCCGGACACCAAAACCAAAGGCGTCGATCGAATTTGCGGTGTGCAGATGCGTGTCGCCCCAATAGACGCGTTCGGGATATTCGGTTTCAACGATCTGCGTTTCAATCGCATTACGACCAAAGCCAGGAACCTTGTCGCATCCGGCCAACGCTACGGCGAGCGCGCTCGCTGCTACTATCTGATTGATCGCCCTCATCACCCCATCCCCTTGAAGTTCGCGCCAATTTTTCTTTGAACTTATCAATTGGCATTACCAGCAATGCAAGCGCAATCGGCGGGTCACGGCGATATGGTTGCGCTCACGCGGGCGAATGCCTAACCCCACGCTCAAATGCTACGCGTCCTTATCCTTTCGACCCTGTTCCCCAATCAGGCGCAGCCTGTGTTTGGCACTTTTGTCGGGCGCCAGACGCTGAGCCTGGCAGCGCGCAGCGACGTTGCGGTGCAAATCGTCGTGCCGCGCGGTTTGCCGCCGCCGCCGCTAGATCGGCATCCGCGCTATGCTGCCACGCGCGCGCTACCCGACCGCGAGATTTGGCAGGGCATCGCGCTCTACCGACCCCGTTTTCTCCACCTGCCGTCAATTGGAGCGCGCTTTGATTCCGCGATGATGCAGCGTGCGCTGCTGCCGTTGCTGCGCGATATCCGCCGCGAATTCGCGTTCGACCTCATTCAGGCCGAATATTTCTACCCCGACGGCCTTGCAGCAATTGGCCTCGGCAAGGCGCTGGATGTGCCCGTCTCAATCAAGGCGCGCGGCAGTGATATCAATTACTGGGGCAAACGCAGCGATACCCGCGCGCAAATTTCTCGGGCTGGAAAGCAGGCCGATGCGATGCTTGCGGTATCCGCAGCGATCCGGGGTGCGATGATCGCGCTGGGAATGCCTGCAGATCGTATCGCGGTGCACTATACGGGCGTTGACCGTGCACTGTTTCATGTGCGTGACCGCGCGCAGGCAAAGCGTGCGCTCGGGATTGAACGGCCATTGGTGGTAACCGTTGCGCCATTGATCGCGAGCAAGGGCGTCTCGCTGGTCATCGCGGCGATGGCGCATTTGCCCGGTGCAGAGCTCGTCATACTGGGTGCCGGCCCTGATCAGGCGGCGCTCAACGCGCAGGCTGCCGCGCTTGGCCTTGTCGACCGGGTGCGGCTGATCGGATCGCAACCGCGCGAGGTTGTCGCAGATTGGCTCGCCGCCGCAGACATCATGGCGCTACCGTCCGCATCCGAGGGGCTTGCCAATGCGTGGGTTGAGGCATTGGCGAGCGGCACCCCGATTGTCATTGCCGACGTTGGCGGCGCGGCCGAACTGGTCAATCGCGCCTGTGCGGGTCAGTTGGTCGCCCGGGCTCCCGAAGCAATTGCGGACGCGATCAAAGCCATTTTATTGTCGCCCCCCGATCGCGACCAAGTCAGCGAGACGGTCGCCAAATTCAGTTGGGAAACGAACCGTGATCAGCTTTTCGATCATCTGACCGCCATTGTTGCGCGCCACCGCACATGATCCGCGTCTTAATTATTTGTCTGCTCTTGACTGGCTGTTCGTCAGATCGGTCGACCAGAACACGACCCGCTGACACGCTCGTTCGATTGGCTGATGACGAAGTCAAAAGCCTCGATCCTCAAAGTGTATCAGACTTGGCGTCGCTGCGTATTGCCACCGATCAATTCGAAGGGCTCACGCGGTTCAATGCAGCGGGCGTGCCCGAGCCGGGTTTGGCGCAGCGGTGGACGCAGTCGCCCGACGGTTTGACATGGGTCTTCACGCTACGACCCAAATTGCGTTTTTCAGACGGGCACGCAATCGACGCATCGACATTCGCCGCACTATTCGCACGGCTGAATGCGCCTGCCACGGCGGCCCCCGCACTGCCACTTTTTGCGGCAATTTCAGAGATGCGCGCAACCGCGCCCGACCGCGTAACAGTCACGCTTCGCTATCCGTTCCCGGCATTGCCCGCGCTGCTTGCACATCCGGCGGTGGCCGCGTTACCACTTCACCATGCTAACTGGACAGCAGCGCGACCGCTCGTAACATCGGGCGCGTACCGGCTGACCGCATGGGCATTGGGCGATCATCTTGATCTGACACGCAACCCGGCATGGCATGACCCGCCCGCGCCGATCGCGCGCATCGCGTGGCGCCCGGTGAGCGACAGCCTGTCGGCGCTGCGACTGTTTGAGGCTGGCGGCGCAGACATCACATCCGACATCGCGTCATCGCGCCTGCCAAAGCTACGCGCAAGCCAGCCCGAGGCGGTGCATGTTGCACCCTATCTTGGCACCTATTATTTCGCATTTAACACACGCAAACCGCCATTCGACGATGTTCGTGTCCGACGCGCACTGAACATCAGCATCGAACGCGGCTGGATTGCGCAAACGCTGCTTGGCAGTGGTGTGACACCTGCATGGGGGCTGCTGCCCGACGGTTTGGATGGCCTGCACGCCGTTCGTCCCGACTGGGCAGATCAACCGCGCGCGCGGCGACTTGCCACCGCGCGGCGATTGCTGGCGCAAGCGGGGTATGGCCCACACCGCCCGCTGATATTCGAAATCCGGTTCAACAGCGACGTCGACCATCGCCGCGTTGCCGTCGCGCTTGCGGCGATGTGGCAACCGCTCGGCGTCACCGCACATTTGCTCAACAGTGAAGCCTCGCTCCACTTTGCAAGCCTGCGACGCGGCGATTTCACGCTGGCACGATCGGGGTGGATTGCTGACCTCGCGGCGTCTGAAAACTTTCTGTCGGTGCACCGCAGCGACGGCGGCGCAGTCAATTATTCGGGTTTTGCAAACGCGCAGTATGACGCGGCGCTTGATAAAGCGCTTCAGATCGCTGATCCTGCCCGCCGCGCCGCTGCGATGCGCGACGCCGAACTGATCCTGATCAAAGAGAGCCCGGTGCTGCCAATTTACACCTATGTGTCCAAAGCACTCGTCAGCCCGCGGGTACGCGGCTGGATCGACAATGCCGCTGGTACCCATCCCAGCCGAACGCTTTGGGTCGTCAGGTGATCCGTCGCGCGCTCATCATGGCTGCAATGCTCGGCGTGACGACATCGTGCGGCAGCAGCGGCGGTGACAAACCGATCACGATGAGCGTGATCGCCGACACACGCGCAGACGGCGCGATTTCGCCACTATTGCTTGCCACGGCGCAGGGGCTCGTTGCCTTTGACGCGTCGGGGCAAATTGAGCCCGCGCTCGCCGAACGCTGGCTGGTCACTGACGACGGCAAAAGCATCATCTTTCGCATCCGCGATAGTCTTTGGAACGACGGCAGCAAGGTTACCAGTCAGGCGGTTGCGCAGAGCCTGAACAAGATCATTGCGCGCGGCAGTCGTAACCGCCTGCAACCGCTGCTGACGAGCGTTGAACAGATTATCCCGATGACCGGGCAGGTGCTTGAGATCCGGCTGCGCACGCCACAGCCCGAGTTTTTACAACTGCTGGCCCAGCCCGAAATGGCGCTGTTCAAGACGTCGCCAACCAACGGTACGGGGCCTTACCGCGTCCATTCCGCGCGCGGCGACATCACACGGCTGCGTCCGATCGACCCGCAAAACAGCGCAGGCGAACCGCGTGAGCGCGAGGATATCCGCATCCGCCGCGAATCGGCCCCACTTGCAATCGCCCGTTTTGCCGGACGTGAAATCGCGCTTGTTGAAGGCGGCGATTTTGCTGCATTGCCACTTGTCCGGCCCGCCGGAATTTCGGCCAGCCAGTTTCAGATTGAACCTGCTTACGGGCTGTTCGGGCTTGCGGCGGTTGGTAACAGCAAGGCGGTGGCGCGCGTGAATGTACGCCGCGCGCTCGCGATGGCGATTGACCGCGAACGGCTGGTCAATATTTTCGGTGTCGAAAAATGGCAGCCGCAATACGCTGTATTGCCCAACCAGCTTGATAGTGCCAACGCGCCGTCAGTGCTTGAATGGGTGCGATTGTCGCCAAACGAACGCATCGCGCGCGCGCGCGATTATCTGGCGAATGAGCCTGCGCTGCCGGTACTGCGCATTGCGCTTCCTCCCGGCCCCGGCGCACGTCTGCTTTTTACTGCAATCGCATCCGATTGGCGAAAAATCGGCGTGAGTGCGGTGATGGTGCGGATCGGAGCGGCGGCCGATTTGCGCTTGATTGATGAAGTTGCGCCGCAGCGTCCGGCACTTTGGTACATGCTGCGACTGTCATGCGCGCGCGGGTTACCATGCAATGACGCCGTCGAATCGGCGATCGCAAACGCCATCAGCGCACCCTCAAGCGCCGAACGAAGCCGCGCAATCGCCGATGCCGATGCTGCTATTGCCGCCGATCAGCCTTACATTCCGCTCGCTCTGCCACTCCGCTGGTCGCTGGTCAGCCCTCAACTGACGCGCTGGCGGCCGAATGCATTCGCGGTTCACCCGCTCCGCCATCTCCGCGTGGGTGAACGTTAAAGGCGGGGTGGACTGGAAACTCGGCACCACCGCCTTATATTGCGAGTAAAGGAGAATTTGATGGGAGTGAAACCCGAGCCGATCCGCCCGTTCGACCTATTGCGCGAAGGTGCAGCCGGGACGAGCCCGATGGCAATCCGACGGCGTGTCGAAGCGCTTGAAAAGCTGCTTGAAGGGATGATCGTCATTCCGGGTACGAACCAGCGGATCGGGCTTGATGTCATGCTCGATCTGATCCCGGTGGGCGGCAGTGTGATCGCTGCGGTCATGGGCAGTTATCTGGCGTGGGAAGCGCGTAATCTGGGGATGCCCAAATCAACATTGGTGCGCATGGCGGGCAACATCGGGTTCGATGCGTTGCTAGGCGCGATCCCTTTCATCGGCGCGGTCCCCGATTTTTTCTTCCGGTCAAACACGCGCAATCTCAAGATGATCAAACGGCATCTCGATAAGCACCATCCAAGCACCGTGATCGTCGATCAGTAGATGGGTGTTCGATTTCACCTAGATTGAGTCCGACCATTTCTGGATCGTCATTCCCGCGAATGCGGGAATCCATAAACTCTGAGCTCCGGAGCATATGGATTCCCGCATTCGCGGGAATGACGGCAAGTGCAAAGTGGTTTAACTCAACTGAAACCGCGCCCTAGCGCTCGTTCCGCCAGATACGCATTTTGCGATCCGGGTCTGCGCCGCGTTCTCCGCCTGGGCAGGCCGCAACGCGGTAGTCTTTGTTGTAGCAAATTCGCAATTCTTCAAGCCAGCCCAGCTCAGACAGTCGCACGCCGATCGCGTCGCGTTTTAACCAGGGGTTGAGTGCAAGCAGCGCGGCGGTAAGATCGCCAACCACCGCAGGACGCCGCGACAGCGCGTCCATATCCGGAATTTTGACATTGGCGAACATTCGGCCTGCATTGCCGAAATAACGAACCGGATCAGCGTCGATACAACTGCCATGCTTTGCCCATTCATGTTGCTGAAGCTGCGCCGACGGCGTTGCGCAAAAATTCTGGCGGATGAGTTCGCGCGGCAGCACACCGACGCGGCGGCACCAGCGTGGCTCTTGCGGGCCCGACGCATCGGGCCACAGCCCGTGCAGAATGAAACCGAAATTCTGTCGCTTGTCACACTGTGTTGCAAATTTTCCGCCGCTGCCGCGTGACTTGCAGAATTGCGGTGACCAGGACAGCGCAAGGATCAGCCCGTTGATTGGCAGAGCGCGCGCTGAACCGGGTGGTGGCGTTTCGACGCGCGGCACTGGTAACGACTGTGGCACCGCGCATGACTGTGCATGCGCAAGCGACGGCGCAATGATCACACTGAGGCCAGCAACCAGCAGCTTCAAAAAGTTAAGCATGATACCCCCCGAATCAGAACATATTATGAACTTAACCCGCGCTCACGGTAAAGTCGAGTCCAATGTCAGCGGCGGGTGCAGACTGCGTCAGCCGCCCGACCGAGACGTAAGTCACCCCCGTCTGCGCCACGGCGCGGATAGTTTCGAGCGTCACCCCGCCCGATGCCTCGGTTGGCACGCGGCCTGCAACAATCGTGACGGCCTCGCGCAGTGTTGCCACGTCCATATTGTCGAGCAAAAGATGTGTCGCGCCCGCCGTTAATCCGGGCTCGATCTGGCCGATTCGGTCGACCTCTAGGATGATGCGCGCAACGCCTGCTGCGCGTGCGCGGCGCACGGCTTCTGCAACGCCGCCCGCAACGGCAACATGATTATCCTTGATCATCGCGCCGTCCCAAAGACCCATGCGGTGATTGGTTGCGCCGCCCATCCGTGTTGCATATTTTTCGAGGAGCCGCAGGCCGGGGATTGTCTTGCGTGTGTCGAGCAGGATGGCACCCGTGCCGACTATTGCATCAACGTAAGCGCGCGTCATCGTCGCAATCCCGCTCAGATGCTGGGCTGTGTTGAGCGCGGCGCGTTCACCCGTCAGCATCGCACGCGCATTGCCTGATATCCGCATCAGATCACTGCCGACAGCAACGCGTGCGCCCTCATCAACCAGGATTTCAATCCTGATATCGGGATCAAGCGCGCGGAAAAATGCGGCCGCGATCGGCAGGCCAGCGACGACAATGGCATCGCGGCTATCCATGACACCCGAAAAACGGGCGTCGGCAGGGATCACCGACTGCGATGTGACATCGACACCGCCGCCCTGAATGCCCACGCCGAGATCTTCGGCAAGCGTTGCTGAAACAAAAGCATCGAGATCGAAATTGGCAAGTGTGAAGCTCATGCCGACTGACTAGCCGTAAGCCGCGCCATTGCAAATGGGCGCCTGTGTTAAATCACGCTCTTCTTGTCAGCATCGGCCTTGTCACGCAGCGCGCGGAGCAATTGTTCAGCCTGTATTTTAGGACTGTCTCCCCCGCCGAATACCACCGCACCGCTCGAATAGCTGCCGCCGAAATTTTCAACCACTGCGAGTGTCTGCGCCAGCCCAGACACAAATCCTTTTTCATCAAGCGAGTTGAGCGGATGGATGAAGATGCCCCACAAAATATCTTGCGCCACAGCGTAGCGGGCATCAAGCGCACTATCGAAATTGGCCTGCATCAACCGTGTGAGCGCCAGATTATCAAGCGACTGCGCTTCGACGATTGGCACCATGATCCGCATCCGCTCGGCAATCGGATCGGTAATCACAATGACCTGTCGTTTGCCAAGTTCGAATTGCCAGACATTTGTCTCGCGCTTGATATCCTTGTTAATTTTCTTGAGCGCGACGTCGATCATCGCCTGCGCCGCTACGGCTTCCTTGCTCGGTTCAGCGGCTTTCGCGGCGGGCGGGGGGCTTGCATCTTTGGCTGGGGGCGGCGGCGCGGCGGCCATAAGTGTAAACGACGCGCCAAGCCCGAACATTAGTTTGCGTATTGCCATTGATTTCCTCCCCGAGTCGCCATTACGCATGGTCGTGACACGTGTGACGATGTTTTGGATGAGTCCCAAGCCAAATATCAGTCCGCTGTAAATGAGGACGTCTGTCATGCTGTTTGAAATTCCCGCCGACATCACCGCTTACCTTGGCGAACTCGACGCGTTTATCGATCGCGAGATCAAACCCATCGAGAACCGCGACGATAATATCCGGTTTTTCGATCATCGCCGCGAAAATGCGCGCACCGATTGGGACAATGATGGCCATCCGCGTGCCGATTGGTGGGCGCTGCTTGCGCAGATGCGTCAAGTTGCCGATAAGGCGGGACATTATCGCTATGCCATTCCGGCTGAATTTGGCGGGCACGACGGGTCAAACCTCGCGATGGCGGTGATCCGCCACCATCTCGCGCATAAGGGGCTTGGCCTGCACAACGACCTTCAAAACGAATCGAGCATTGTCGGCAATCTCGTCCAGGTGCTGATGCTCCGCGATTTCGGAACCGAACAGCAAAAACGCGACTTCATTCCAGCGATGCTAGCGGGCAAAATGGGGTGGAGCTTTGGCCTGACCGAAGAGCATCACGGGTCTGACGCGACGCACATGGATAGCCGCGCGGTGCCCGAACTACGCGACGGGGTGGCAGGCTATCTGATCAACGGCAACAAGATGTGGACGACCGGACTGCCCTATACCAGCCATGTCATGACATTTGTGCGCACCAGTGGTGACAATGGCAAAGCGCGCGGGATCACCTGTTTCGTCGTGCCAACCAATACGCCCGGGTTTGAAATCGGCGAATATATGTGGACATTCAACATGCCGACCGACCATCCCAAGGTAAAATATACCAACGTCTGGGTTCCCGAAACCAGCATGCTGGGCGAACTCGACAATGGGCTCGCGGTGGCGCAGCATTTCGTTCATGAAAACCGCATCCGCCAGGCGGCAAGCTCGCTCGGCGCGGCGCAATATTGCATTGATGAAGCGGTCAACCATGCCCGGGAGCGCAAACCCTTTGGCAAGCCGCTCGCGGTCAATCAGGCGATCCAGTTTCCGCTGGTTGAACTTGCCACCGACGCCGAAATGCTCCGCCTGCTGATCTACAAGACCGCGGCTGAAATGGACACGATGACCAAGCCCGAAGTGGCGATCCGCCTGTCAGACAAGGTCAGCATGTGCAATTACAAGGCCAATCGCCTTGTCTGCAACGCCGCCGATTTTGCGATGCAGGTCCACGGCGGAATGGGCTATTCACGCCATAAGCCGTTCGAACATATCTACCGCCACCACCGCCGCTACCGGATCACCGAAGGCGCCGAAGAGATACAGATGCGCAAAGTCGCCGGGCATTTGTTCGGGTTCATGGGGTAGCCAACAGAGTCTGTTGAAAACTGGTGCTGCCGCGGAGGATTGAACTCCGGACCTCAGCCTTACCAAGGATGCGCTCTACCACTGAGCTACGGCAGCACATTAACTGCGCCGGGAACCGGACGCGGGCTAATAGAGGCGCGCCTATGGACAATGCGGCTGGACGCGTCAAGGCGGGTACGGCTAAGAGGCTCGATTATGTCGCAACAGCCGCCGTCAAAATCTGAAACCGAACGGGCGCGGCGGCTTTCGGAGGCGCTGCGCGCCAATCTGCGGCGGCGCAAAGCCCCCGCAGTCGTCGTCAAGCCGACGCCAGAGCCCCTAGCTGAGGACTGATGCTAGGCCCGTTGAGCTTATAGACTTTGGTCATGCCGATCCCCTTCAGTTCGACCGCATCAAGCACATCAATGTCAAAATGCGGTTTCAACCGCCAATAGCCGCTTTCCGAAATCATGATCGTACCCGGCAGCGCCTGCGCTTCGAGCCGACTTGCCAGATTGACCGCCTCGCCCCAACAATCGAACGCGGGGCGTTTGACGCCGATAACGCCCGCAACGACCGAGCCAATGTGGATGCCGATACGGATGTTGATCGGATAGCCCGTTTCATCAACCATCTGTTTGACGGTGGCGAGCATGGCAAAG
>JAYVVW010000217.1:0-15340 GCA_043786595.1 Sphingomonadales bacterium
CCAATTCCGGGGGGGCCACCAAGTTTATGAGCTGAAATTGCGATCATGTCTGCATCGGGCAGTGGCAGCTTGCCTGCCGACTGTGAACAATCGGCGAGCAGCATAGCGCCAGACCGCGCGGCGATCGGGGCGAGTTGATAAAGCGGCTGCAAAACCCCGGTTTCATTGTTCACCGATTGGATCGCAACCAGCGGCCGCGCTGCGCCAAGTGCGCCAAGCCGTCCGGCCAGTGCATCGCTTGCGATGACCCCGTCACTGCCAACCGCCAAAAAATAGGCGTCGGGCTGCGCGCGGTGGACAGCGTCATGTTCGGTTGCGCCGATGATCACGGCGTCGGCCTTGTCAGTGCCAAGCGCGATGGCGATCGCCTCGCTCGCGCCGCTGGTAAAGATCAATTCATGCGGCCAGCCCAGACTCGCGCAAATCCGCGCGCGTGCATCCTCAAGTGCTGCGCGCGCGGCGCGGCCTTCGGCATGCGGCGAAGACGGATTGGCCCAGCGCAACAGCCCGTCGACCAGTGCAGCGCGTGCGGCTGGTACTACCGGCGTTGTCGCCGCATGATCAAGATAGAGTCGTTCAGTCAAGCCCCGTGTCCGTAATGATTGCGATTTTGGTCGCGCTTCCTATATAGGCCTCGACACGATCGCACAGCCGTTTCTGCGATTCCTGAAAAACATAATCGCGAGTATTTCATGCCAGAAGTTATTTTCCCGGGGCCTGAGGGTCGTCTTGAAGGCCGTTTCAATCCGGGACCGCGCCCGCGCGCGCCCGTCGCGATGATCCTACACCCGCATCCGCACAGCGGTGGCACGATGAACAACCGGATCGTCCAGCAGCTTTATCAGACATTCGTACGTCGCGGCTTTGCGACTTTGCGCTTTAACTTTCGCGGCGTCGGCAAAAGCCAGGGCACATTTGATAATGGTGTTGGTGAACTCAGCGATGCGGCGTCGGCACTCGATTGGGTGCAGTCGATCCATCCCGAAGCCCAGACGACGTGGATCGCCGGATTTAGCTTCGGTGCGCTGATCGGGATGCAGCTTTTGATGCGCCGCCCCGAAATAAAGGGGTTTATCTCAATCGCACCGCCCGCGAACATGTATGATTTCACATTCCTTGCCCCTTGCCCGTCATCGGGTATCATCATTCAGGGTACGGCTGACGAAGTGGCAACGCCGCTCGCATCGCAAAAGCTTGTTGATAAGCTGCGGACGCAGCGCCACATCACGATCCATCATGATGAGATCAAGGGCGCGAACCATTTCTTCGAACATGAAATGCCGCAATTGATGGGTTCGGTCGATAAATATCTCGATATGCGGCTCGACCCCAATTCAGGGATTCGTTGAACAGTAGTGACGGATAAAACGCTGCGCAACATTCGGCTGACGCTCGATTTTCTGCCGGGGCGTTAGGGCCAACTCAGGATCAATATGTTGACGAAAAGAACAATTGCGGCAATCACCATAAGCCGCGATTGCTGACGATCACCGCCGCGCCGCCATAGCGTGATAGCGCCGAAAAGAAGCGCGAAGACGCCAAGAACGGCAATTGACATCAACAGCCCGGGGGTCAGAAATTCTGGCATATGCTGGCCTTGAATTGGAATGCTGTTGTCACCTGACAATGCTTAGCCGCCGATCAGCCTGTCAAACAATAGCGAGTCAACATTCCCGCCCGATAAAATGACAAGGCTCCTCTCGGTCATGGTTACGCGCCCTGCCAAAGCCGCCGCCAATGCCACAGCGCCGCCGGGTTCGATTACAAGGCCAAGCGCGCGGTAAGCAAGGCGCATTGCATCAATAATTTCACGCTCGGTCACCCAGACGCCGCGCACGCCGCGTGCATGCAATATATCGAAGGTGCGCGGTGCAACGCGCTGCGTCATCAGCGCATCGCAGAGCGTAAAGGGCGCGTCAGGTTCGACAGGCACAATAGAGCCGCCCGCCAGCGAGCGTGCCATGTCATCCCAATTTTCGGGCTCGACCGTCACAATTTCTGCACCGGGCACACCAAGCGCGATCCCCGCCGCTAATCCGCCGCCACCGCACGGCACGATGATGCGATCGGGTACGAAACCGAGTTGCTCGACCGCCTCAACGCCGCAGCTACCCTGCCCTTCGATAATCCACGGATCATCAAAGCTGGGCACCAGCACCGCACAGCGCGCTGCTGCAAGATCACCAGCAATTGCCTCACGACTGTCCCGCGCGCGGTCGTAAAAGATGACTTCGGCCCCAAGTTTGCGTGTGCCCTCCACCTTGAGCGGAGGTGCGTCAGAGGGCATGACAATAGTCGCGCCGATACCCAGCCGCTGCGCGGCCCACGCCACGCCCTGCGCATGGTTTCCGCTCGAAAAAGCCACAATTTCGCGCGCACGCTCGTCGCTGCTGAGTTCAGTCAAACGGTGCCATGCGCCGCGTAGCTTGAAGGCACCAACGGGCTGCGCCGATTCGCATTTGCACGCCACTTTTACCCTGTTGATTTCGATATGGTGAATCGGCGTGTCGGGAACGATGACACGTAGCTTTTCTCGCGCTTGAACTACCCCTAAAAAATCAGCTGTTTTCAATGGTTTCGCTCCATCTATCGCAGGTTAAAATCTGTTCACATAGTTTCGCTTTACAAGGGGGGGCAGCAAACATATAGGCGCTCTCCGCTGCCCCATGGGGACTTCCAATAACCGCAAGGCAGCCTTTGGAAAATTAATTACCTTTTGGAGGTCCCTTGAATTGCACAGCCATCATAACGCGCTGGGGCTAGCAACCGCCCCGTCCGATGCCGCTCTCGGCGTCGCACTTGATCGGCGTCCTGTTCAGCCGATCACGCTTTTACGTCCGCACGCAGCCAGGCGTGCTGCCCGCTTCTTTGTCGAGAAGTTTCCGGGCCGGTCGCTCTATGCCGTCAAGGCAAACCCATCGCCCGATCTGATTGCGCTGCTTTGGGACAGCGGCATCACCCATTTTGACGTTGCGTCAATTGCCGAAGTCCGTCTCGTTCGCGGCGTCGCGCCCGAAGCCACTTTGTACTTCATGCACCCGGTCAAAGCCGAAGAAGCCATCGCCGAAGCCTATTTCGATCACGGAGTTCGCGTATTTTCGCTCGATTCGCTTGATGAACTCGCCAAGATCGTCCGCGCAACCAACGCTGCGACCGATTTGACGCTGTGCGTGCGGATTCGTGTGTCGTCCGAACATGCCAAGCTGAGCCTTGCTTCGAAATTTGGTGCTGACCCTGCCGAGCTTAAGTCGCTGCTGATCGAGACACGGCAAGCGTCAGATGCGCTCGGCATCTGTTTTCATGTCGGTTCGCAGGCGATGACCCCCTTTGCCTACACGCAGGCGATGGAGCGCGTGCGCGCGGCAATCGTTGAATCGGGCGTTACTGTTGACGTTGTCGACGTTGGTGGCGGTTTCCCGAGCGTATATCCGGGGATGGAGCCGCCCGCACTTGAGGCCTATTTCGCAGCAATCCACCGTTCGTTCGAGGATCTGCCCGTCAGCTATTCATCCGAACTCTGGTGCGAACCCGGTCGTGCGCTCTGCGCCGAATATAGTTCGCTGATCGTGCGCGTTGAGCGGCGTCGCGGCGACGAACTGTATATCAATGACGGCGCGTATGGCGCGCTGTTTGATGCCGCACACATCGGCTGGCGCTTCCCCGTTGAGCTGCTCCGCGCCGAAGCTTCGATTACGCGCGATATGGCGTTCAGTTTCTACGGCCCGACGTGTGATGATATGGATCATATGGCCGGCCCGTTCATGCTGCCCGCCGATGTTCAGGTGGGCGATTATATCGAAGTCGGAATGCTCGGCGCCTATGGCTGCGCAATGCGGACAGGCTTCAACGGCTTTGGTTCGGTTGAATCGATTGTCGTTGGCGACGAACCGATGGCAACGCTCTATGTTGAAGCCGACGAAGCTGAAGCGCTTCCGTCAAATGTCATAAAGCTTTAGTCACTCCTGCAACGGCAGGAGCCAGCATCACATCATCGTCGCAATGCGACATTAGTTTTGGACTGGACCCCTGCCACCGCAGGCGCACGGTTTTCTATCGGAGACATGCAATGACCACCGCCCAAACCAACGCGCAGCGCAAAGCTGAACTGCTTTCGACTACGGTTGAACATATCGATATCACGACATTCGATGCACGACCGATTATCGACGCGATGAGCAAAATGAGCTTTACCAGCCGCGACCTCGCGCGCGCGACGGGCATTTACAATCAGATGCTCGAAGACCCCGATTGCTCGATTTTCCTCGTCATTGCCGGGTCAACGTCGGCTGGCGGCTGCATGGACCTTTACGCCGAACTGCTGCGTAGCAATATGATCGACGGTATCGTTGCCACGGGCGCGAGCATCGTTGATATGGATTTCTTCGAAGGGCTTGGCCACAAACACTACCAGGCACTCGAAGTACCCGATGACGATACGTTGCGTTCGCTGCTGATCGACCGGATTTACGATACCTATATCGATGAGGAGCAGCTTCAGGACTGTGATCATACGATCCTTGAAATTGCGAACAGCCTTGAACCCAAACCCTATTCAAGCCGCGCTTTCATTCGCGAAATGGGCAAATATCTGGTTGAACATGGTAAAAAGGACAACAGCTTGGTCAAGCTTGCATATGAACATGATGTGCCGATTTTCTGCCCCGCATTTGTTGACTCGTCGGCGGGCTTTGGCCTCGTCAAGCATCAGGTTGACCGCGCGAAGGAAGGCAAGCCCTATATGGTGCTCGATGCGATCGCCGATTTTCGCGAACTCACCGATATCAAGATCAAGGCAGGGACAACCGGCTTGTTGATGATCGGCGGCGGCGTGCCCAAAAACTTCATTCAGGATACTGTTGTATGCGCTGAAATCCTTGGCCATGATGATGTTCAGGTTCACAAATATGCGGTGCAGATCACCGTCGCCGATGTCCGCGACGGAGCGTGTTCATCATCGACGCTGCAGGAAGCGGCCAGCTGGGGGAAGGTCAACACCGGCATCGAACAGATGGTTTTTGCCGAAGCAGGATCAGTCATGCCGCTGCTCGCATCTGACGCGTACCACCGCGGCGCATGGAAAAATCGCGTCAAGCGCAAGTGGGGCGCGATCTTCGATTGATCAGTCTATTTTGACAACTCGCATGAAATAAGGCAGCTTCCCCGAATCGAAAAATCGAGAGGGGAAGCAAATCATGGAACATAATATATTGGCACCGGCTGCGGTGCTGGTGCTCTGGTCGCTCATCATGTTGTTGTGGCTGGTGATTACGCGCCTGCCCGCGATGGGCAAATTGGGGATGGATTTATCAAAAGCGGCACCTGGCGGGCGCGGTGCTGACATTGACCCGGTGGTGCCGTCTAGCGTCGCGTGGAAATCGCATAATTATGCGCATTTGATGGAACAGCCGACGCTGTTTTATGCCGTCGTTGCCATACTCGCACTTGCTGGGGCCGGAGGCGGAATTAACGCCACGCTTGCCTGGGCCTATGTCGTTTTGCGTATTCTTCACAGCCTTTGGCAGGCGCTGATCAATACAATCCCAGTGCGCTTCGGCCTCTTTCTGATATCGACGATCTGCCTGTTCGCACTCTCGATAAACGCCGTGCGCGTGACATTGGGAGCCTGAGCGATGATCACATCTGAAATTCTTCATCCGATCGCGGCGCTTGCCGCCTGGACGATGATCATGTGGCTCTGGATGTATGTCACGCGCATTCCCGCGATGGGCAAGGTTCCTGGCCTTGACGCAGGCAAAATGGTCGGTGGAATTGGTGCTGATCTTGACAAGGTGTTGCCTGGCAAAATTCAATGGATTGCGCACAATTATAATCATCTGCACGAAGCACCAACTGTGTTTTATGCAGTAACGTTATTGCTCGCGATTACCGGCAACGGCGACGGGTTCAACGCACACGTCGCGTGGGCCTATGTCTTTCTGCGGGTCGCGCACAGTTTGGTACAAGTGCTATGGAACCGTGTGGTCGTCCGGTTTGGGCTCTTTGTGCTTTCGAGCATCGCCTTGATCCTGCTGGTCGCCCATGCATATATGGCAGCCATTCACCAAGGCTAACGCGTAAAAGCGGCGGCCAGTTCAACGTGGGTTGACCACCTGAACTGGCCGACCGGCTGGATATGATCGAGCCGGTAGCCGCCATCAATCAGCGTCTTGGCATCGCGCGCGAAAGTCGCTGGGTTGCACGAAATGAACGCGACGCGCGACACCGACGATGCGGCAATTTCATCAACCTGCTCCTTCGCGCCTGCACGTGGCGGATCAAGGATGACGCCTCCGAACCGCGCAAGCTCAACTGCGGTCAACGGCCTGCGAAACAGATCGCGGTGTTCGGTGGTTAGCGCCCTGCCCGCACGCTTTCCCGCCACATGGAGACACATCGCCGCATCACGAGCGCCCTCCACCGCGTGAACCGGAACGCCAAGTGAAAGCGCAAAGGTGCCTAACCCGGCGAACAGATCAACGACCGGCGTCGCATCACCTATGATCGCGCGTACCGCCGTGACAAGCGCCGCCTCGCCGTGCGATGTCGCCTGAAGAAACGCACCTTCGGGCAATCCGACCGCAACACCGCCAAGCGTGATCGTCACCGGGTCAGGCTCCCACCGCGCGGTCGGGCCGTAACCTTCGTCGAGCGAAAACCGCGCGAGCGCGTTGCTAATCGAAAATGCGGTCAGCATTTCGGCAGCCTCAAGCCCCTCGGCTTCAACGCCACTTATCAGCACATCAACCCCCTGATCGGTCAGTGTCATGCGGATATCGACGGGGTGACGCTTGGTAATGAGCGTCAACAGCAGCTTGCGCAGCGGCTCGAGCAGCGCAAACAGCGCGGGGTGCATCACCGGGCACGCGCGCAGATCAACGAGCTTGTGGCTGCCTGTTTCGGCAAAACCAACGATCACCTGCTTGCCCGTTTTCTGCGCGCGCAGCGATGCACGGCGGCGCGAAAACGGCGGTGACAGGATCGGCGTTCTGATCTCTGGCAGATCAATCCCCTGCGCGTGGAGCGCGCCGCCGATCCGGTCAACAATATAGTCTGAAAACGCGGTGTCATCGATATGCTGCAATTGGCAACCGCCGCAGCGCGCGTAATGCTGGCACGGTGGCACCTGACGATTGGGGCCGGGCGTAATCAATCCGAGCGCATCAATCAGATCGCCCGGCGCAGCACCAGCGATAAAGCGTCCCGACGGCGTGACGCCTTCGCCGCGCGCGGCAATCCGCACGATCGTTTCTGTTGATGTCACGCTCTTGATCCGATCGCCGGTTGCAAATGCTTGATAATGTCTTCGGCAATCATCGCAGGCCCTGCGCGCCGCGCGGCTTCGCTATGAAGCCAGACAGCGGCACAAGCAGCATCATGCGTGCTTGGCATCTGTGTCAGCAGCGCGCCTGCAATCCCGGCAAGTACATCGCCCGTCCCCGCCGTGCCAAGCCACGGCGACGCGGCAGGATTAACCGTGACAGCGCCGCTCGGTGAAGCAATCATAGTGTCCGGCCCCTTGAAAATGATCGTGCTCCCTGACGTAGACGCAGCGCTTCGGGCGCGGTCGATCTTGCTGCCACTGCCCTTACCGAACAGCCGTTCGAATTCGCCCGCATGCGGTGTCAATATGGTTCTACCCTTGCGATTGCGCAGCGTGTCGATACCAATTTTCGCAATCAGCGTCAGTGCATCGGCGTCGATCACCAGATCATGATCACTTGCGATCAGCGCCAAGAGCGCCGCATCGTCGGCACCAAGCCCCGGCCCAATGATATATGTTTTGAAGCGTTGATCAGCCATGATCGCAACAAAGTTGCGCTCGACGATTGAGGCCTGCCGGTTGAGCATCGGAGTTTCGCGCACCAGCACGGTGTAGCCCGACAAATGCGATCCGGCCTCTGCACAAAGCTGGGCTGCACCCGCCATTTCACCCGCGACGACGACGAGCGCGCGATCATATTTATGACCATCAATCTTTGGGCACAGATCGCCGTAGCGCCAATCAAGACTCTGCGTGCTGCTGCTAACGCCCACGCCAATGTCACCCACGAAAATTTGCCCGCAGCATCCCGATGACGGACGCAGCACATGCGCCGGTTTGAGCGCACCCAGCGCGATGGTGATGTCGGCTTGAGCCGCGCAACCGAGCAGCGCGCCATCATCAGTGCCCACCCCGCTCGGCACATCGACCGCGATGACATATCTGGCCCTGGCTGCCAGCACGCCGAGATGGTTCGACACATCGGGTGACAGCGGTCGCGTCAGCCCGGTACCGAACAGTGCATCGATCAGAACGGGCGCCGCTTTTGCGTCGGCGAGCGTGCTAACCCCACCCGTCCACAGCGCGCGCGCCGCCTTGGCAATCGTCGTCACGGGTTCGCCCGTCGCGGCAACATGCACGCGAATGCCGCGCGCACTCAGCAGCCGCGCGACGACGTAGCCGTCTCCGCCGTTGTTGCCCGGCCCGCACAGGATCAGAACGGGCAACCCCGCGCCAAAACGCCACACTGCCTCGGCGATGATCGCACCTGCCCGCTCCATCAAGACATTCGCGCTGACGCCTGTTGCAATCACGGCGTCCTCAGCCGCACGCATTTCAGCCGCAGTCACAATCCATGCGCCCGCGCTGTCCCGCAACAGGACAGCTTTGGCCGATGCTGACACGTCGAATGTCATCTGGGGCAAAATTGTGTGGGACTCATGTACATTGCCATATCGCTGTGCGCGATTTTGTGTAAGCACTTATTGGCAAACGTCGATCAACGACGTTTTCGGGGGAGTCGATGCGACACAATCGCCGCTCCAATATTGGATTTGGGTCCGCACTGCTTGCGACCGTACTGACATGTGCCACCCGCCCCGCTTATGCTCAAGACGTGCCATCCGACGATCGTTCGCGCGCAATAGCCTGTCTCGCGCAGGCAATCAGTTATGAGGCGGGCAATGAACCGGTCGAGGGCCAGGAAGCGGTGGCGCAGGTAATTCTCAATCGCTTCCGCCATCCCGCCTATCCAAAAACAGTCTGCGGCGTCGTATTTCAAGGCTCCGAACGACGAACCGGATGTCAGTTCACCTTCACCTGTGACGGATCATTGCTCCGCCCGCGTTCGGCACTGAGCATGACGAATGCAACGGCGGTTGCGAATCGTGTTTTTGACGGTCTGGCGGCGACACTGATCGGTGGCGCAACCCATTATCACGCCAACTACGTCTCACCCTATTGGGCTCCAAGTCTGGTCCGTGTCGGCGCGATTGGCGCGCATATATTCTACCGGATGCCCGGCGCACCCGATTTTGCAGCGATCGTGAGCGTTGGAACACTGCGAAGCGAAACGAGCGCACGCGCCGTCGAACCGGCTGCCTCTGCACCGCGAACCGCCGTTTTTGCACCGTTCGGGATTGCCGTATTTACGGTTGATCCAAGCGGACGCGTGCGCCCGGTAACGCCGGGTCGCTAATCACTCACGACCGCGGATAACATAGGGGCGGAGCGGCGCGCCCGTCAGTTCGATGATGATCTCTCGCCGCGCATGTGCATCTGCCCCGTGTGACGCATCGACCCGAATTGTAAGTGGCCTGCCAATCAGCGAATCCGAGACCGCAACACGCTGCGCCCGTACAGCTTTTCCGCCGACCCTGATCCCGCTTGCGAAGTCGGCGAAATCGCCTTCTTCATCATCTTTAGACACTTGAACCGCGATTGGCGTTGCATAACGCGGGTCAAATTCGCCCGCGCCGAAATTGACTGTGACAAAGGGAGCCATTTTGACCGCGAGTTCCTTGCCCACGCCTTTGATCAAAGCGAGTTCGCCTACCGATCGCAATTCGCCGTCGCGTGGACGGATTTTCTGTGCAGCATAATCGCCCCGTTCGGCACCGCGCGGGCGCGCATCGTCGTCGGGGTCGCGCCAGTCCATATAGCTATCGACCGCAGTTTCGCGCGCCGCGCCGCTCAATCCGAACGCGCCGAACATTTTGTCGACCTGCTGTTTGTTGATCAGGTTGAGCGCGATCTTGCCGCGCTCATCTTCGATGACGATATCAAGCCGGTTGCCATCAAACATCGTCCGGCGCAGCTTGCCCGCAATCTGCCAGCGCTGCGACGGATCGCGCGCCATCAACCCTTCGATCGCAAGCGCCACGCCAGCGTCAGCCGCCGCTGATAACCGCGCACGGTCGTTTTCGGCCGAGGCCATGATGATTGGCCCGCGCACCGCGTTGATCATCATCAGCGACATCAGCGCAAATAGAACGATGCTGACGACGGCCGCGATGAGCGCATAGCCCTCTTCGCCGCGCCGCCGCGCTTTCACGGAATTTTGCCGCTGCTTTTGAAGGGCTCAAGCGTTTTGATCTTGGCGCGTAATTCTTCGGTGATCGCGCGGCCATCGTCAACGGTTCGAATTACGCGCGGTTTGAGCAGGACGATCAATTCAATCTTGCCGCCGCTGGTCGTCTGCCGACCAAATAATCCGCCAATGACCGGGATTTGGGACAGGAACGGCAGGCCTGAGCGACCCTTAGTCTGCATGTTGCGAATGAGACCGCCAAGCGCCAGCACTTCACCGTCCTGTACGGCAACCGATGTCGAAATCCGCCGTGTCGAAATGGTCGGTGAATTGATTCCCGTGCCGCGCGCAGCCGACAGGTTCACGTCACTCACCTCTTGTGCGATATCGAGCAATACAAGCCCGCTGGCATTGACACGCGGGGTGACCCTGAGGATCACACCGGTATCGCGGTATTCGATCGAGTTGATTGTCGGCGCGTTCGGATCGATTGTCGATGTTGAGTTCTGCGTTGCAATTGGCACCTGATCTCCGACTTGGAGGACAGCGGTCTGGTTATTCAACACGAGCAATTTGGGCGCTGACACCACATTGACATGCGTTTTGGTTTCAAGCGTGTTGAGCACGCCGTTGATCGTACTGCCCGGCGAGAATGCGAATGAGAAGCCGGGGACGTTGCGGACAAGGTTAAGGCTCGTCGCCGATTCAGTCAGCGTGCCGTTGTAACTGCTGCTCGGCGTAAAATTCCATTGAAGGCCAAAACGCAGATCATTGGTAAGCGAGACTTCGGTGATCGCAGCTTCGATCAACACTTGGTAGGGCAGTATATCAAGTTTGCGCAGCGCCTCTTCGATCAGCGCATATTCACGCGGCGTGCCAAAAACGATGATCGCGTTGTTATTGTCGTCGCTCGAAATATTGGCGTTGATGCCACTGGTGCGCGACGATGCGTTGGGCGTCCCCTGACCATCGTTGGGCGCGGGCACAACCTGTTGCGCCTGCGGTTGGCTCTGACGATTTCCATTTGCGCCTGCGCGACCATTGCCGTCGGGGCTCTGCGCAAACTGGATCGCTTGTGCGCCTGTACTGCTATCACTTTCAGCGCTGATATTACCAAATGCGGTGTTGAGCGTCTTTGCCAGGTCACGCGACCGGCCATTCTGGACGCGGTACACGAACAAGCGCGGCTCGTTATTCTGGCCTTCACGGTCAAGCACTTCGATAAACCGCTGTACGTCGTCAAGATATTGGCGCTGCGTACTGACCGCAAGGATACCGTTGAGCTTTTCCATAGACACGAGCCGGACGAGATCGCGCGTCGGCGTGCCCGGTGCGTTGAGGAGCTTTTCAAGTTCGGGCACGATCAGGCGGCTGTCAGTGCGCTGCGGAATAAACAGCGCGAAGGTCATGTTACGCAACCAGTTGACATCAAACTGCTTGAGCGCATCGCGCACACTTGTCCGCTGACCCGATGTGCCAGCGATCGTCAGGCGATTTCCGGCACTATCGGCCTGCGTGACAACGCCGGGAAATACGGGATCGAGCAGGCGCTTCATTTCTTCGGCATTGACGAATTCAAGCTGGATAATTTCAGAACCAAAGCCGGGCGCATCGGGTGCGATCACCCCTTTTCCGCGTGCCTCGTCGATCCGCTCGATACTAAACGATCCGCCACGGTCGACCAGCGCAATGTTGCTCGCGCGTAGAGCCTCCTCAAAGAAAGCGAGCACGGCGCTGCGCGCGATCGGTTTGGGCGTGATGACAGTGACGGGTGCGTTCAGACCGGGCGATACCGAATACGGCACGCGGAGCACATCACCCAGCACGGCTTTGGCAACGATGCGGACATCAGCCGATGGAAAATTGAGCCGAACATCGCCGCCCTTGATCTGCACCGATTTGGGCGGTGGTGCGGGCAGACGCGCTTCGCCTTCAAGGATCGTCGCGCCAACACCGGGATCGTTTTGCGGCGTGGCCGAAAGCGATGTTGCGATGCAAATTGCCGCCGTGAACAGCCACCCACACGCCCGTATCGGGTTCAACCGTGTCATTGTTCTTCCGCCCGTCTGTTATCGTAATTATCATTCTGTACCACTGCGCCCACCGCAAATGGCATTGGTAGCGTTACACCACCACGTCTGAAGATTGCGTTTGTCGGGTTGAGGCCAATTAGTTGCCAGCCGCGATAGCGACCACCGACCGCGACGGTCACCGCGCGGCCATCGATCGTCTGGAGCAGCGCATGGGCAAAGCCGCGTGTCTGAACGCTACCGACAACACGCGCGCCGTCCATCGGGCCGGGTTCACTCTTCGTGCCACTTTGCTTGCCGATACGCTCGGGTGAAAAAAGCGCGTTGGCAAGAATGATTGGATCAGCCACCGCGCGCGCCGTTTCGAAACTTGCAACCGGACGTCGCACGGTCGCTGTGGTTGAAACCGGCAGTTCGTCGTCCACGGGCAATGCAAACTGCAGCGCCGCCATCAACGCCAGGCTTGCGCCGAGCACCGCTGGCAGCAGCGTGCCTTCAGCGCGGCTTGGTCGGGGCAATCGGGCTTGATACTTCAATTCGAATATCCATCAGGTCAAGTTTGCCGGACACCAGCGACCGGTCAGCGGAAAGGATCAGCGCGTTGATAACGAGCAGCGGCGGCACATTTTGGAGACTGTCAAGTAACGCGATCGATTGTGCGAGCGTCATCCGCGCTTCTACCGATGCCCGCGCCCAACCCGGTCGATCGCTGACATCCTGCACCGATCGCACATCGCCGCCCGCCGCCGACACAGCGTTGCCCAAGCGTTCGCCAATCAGATCAGAAGATTCCGCCAGCGTCGTTCCGCCTGTGTGAAACCGCGCGTAATCGATCCGCTGTGTTTCGGATTGGCGACGCAGGCGCGCGATGCCGCTGATCAATCGGTCGTTGCTGACAAATTGCTGCGACAGAAGGGTGCGCTGTTCGGCGCGATTGGCAAAGCCAGCAAGGATTGGCGAAATCAGCGCGAGCCAGACCATTGCAATGATAGACAGCAGGATCAGTACCGCGATCAGCCGCTGTTCGCGTGGTGAAAGGTTGCTCATCGGCGCACCGCCTTGCTGCGCTGCGCTGTCAGATCAAATGGCTGGCCCGTACCGGCTTCGGCGGCGACGTCCGATGTCGACGCGCGCACGGCAGCAAATTGGCCCGACGCCTTGAGCGCTGTGCGCACATCGACATCGGCTTGCTTGTACCCCGCGATCCGCACGCTATCGCCGATCGCGCTGTAACGCTGCACCCATGCGCCGGCCGGTACCGCGCGCGTGACAGCCGCAAGTGTCGCAAGCGCATCGTCGCGACTGCGCGACGCGACAACTTCGGCGCGCACGCCATTTTCACGTTCGAGCGCCGTCGCGATGCGTCTTGCTGCTGATGCTGCGGGCGTTTGTGCCGCAACGAGCGACGCAACGCGCGACACACTCTGCACATCACGCAAGATCAATATGCCGATGTTGAGCGCAAACAGCAGGGCGACGACCGCCCACCAGAACGCCGCGCCCGAACGCGTGATTGGCGCGAATCCGTCCGCCGCAAGCGATGGCAGGAAATCAAAGCTCAGCCGTTCGCCGCTATCGTCAATCAAACCCAGCGCGCACGGCTCTAGCCCTTGTTCAACTGCTGCCGTGTAAGCCGATCGCACCACGTCCTTCGGGACGGCAGCAATGTCAGTCGCGGTGCCCGATTGCCGCACGTCGGCATAGGCTATTCCCGCCGCAAACGGCATCAACCGGTCAAGATCGAGCGCGACGAGTTTACGCAGATCAGCAAGCGGCATTGCGGGAAGCGCAACTTGGCGCACAAGGCACTGCGCGGGTTCGAGCAAGACGGTCGCCTGACCGATTTCGTTGATAAACGCACCACCGGGTGAACGGAACTGACCGTCGGCCCCGTAATGCGCGATCACACCTGAACGCGGCTTTGCCGACGGCCTGAGTGCTATCGGCACCATTGCCGAAAGCTCATCCACCCACCAGCGCGCACCGCCTTTGAGCATTGCCCAAATCGTGCCGAGATCGGCGTCAAGGATCGTCCCGGTCTTCACGATTCGCCTGCACATCGGCCGCTGAAACTATCGATCCGGCACGCGCTGTTCACCGTCGCTGCGGGGCGCACGATCAGTTCGGGCCAATGCCGCGTGTCGCCCACCTTGAAGCGCACACGCACGCGGATCAGTTGCGGCGGTTGCTGACGCTCGACCCATGACGTTCGCCAACGTAGCTGATTATCGGGCGGTGCTGCACCGAAATAGCCCATCTCAAGCGCATCGACGCCCGTCAGCAAGATGGTTGGTGTCCATCCCGCTTCACCGGGGCGGTAAGCATCAACGCTGTCCGACAAGTCCGAAACTGCATAAAGGATGATATCGCCCGGCGCGCTGCGAAGCAGGCGGTAGCGCGCGATTGTCGAGGGGCGCTCGGCGGGCGGTGCCGGCGCGAAGAAGCTGACGATATTGCTCCCTCCGCGAAGATCAACCACCGGCGCGCGCGTATCAAACCGCGTCGAGGCGACCATATTTTCAATCCGTTCGCGCAGGATCGTTTGCGCGGTGACGATCGACTCGCCCGTCGCGCTCTGCGTTGCGGCACGGGTCGCGATCTGGCGTGCAGCCGCAACTCCGGCCATCAGCATAGCCGCAGTCAATCCGAGGATGAAAAGGCTGACGAGCAGCTCAATCAGCGTAAAGCCGCTCTCGCGCCGCGCCTTCACTGTGCCACCCGAAGCGTGTTGAGCGTGACGAGCGTGCGCGAATTGCCGACCAGTCCAGTCGATACCCGGACGCTTTGCAAACGTACCGCGCTGCTAACACCGCTGCGATACGGGGTCACGCTCACCCGCCAGTTGATCCCATCGCTGACCCCGCGTGTTTCGCCAAAGGCAGTGCTGTTTGATGCGCCGATCGCGGCAAGCTGAGACTGTGCGACGAGCATTGCCTTGCGGCGATCTTCAACCATACGCGCGCCGCGTGCCTGATTTTGCATCGTCTGAAATGTCAGCCCGAGCATGGCGGCAATGATCGC
>JAYVVW010000218.1:0-30895 GCA_043786595.1 Sphingomonadales bacterium
TGTCCGTTTTGCGCCAAAATGGCTTCGAGCTTTTCGATCATTTCGTCGTCAGAGAGCCGTTCAGAGCGCGATGCGATGATGGCCTGTGCGTCGGCAAAGAGACTGCTATCAACCAGGGGAGAGAAAGCGCCATTCTGCCGCACCCATTCGCCCGGTACGTTGCGGACATGCTTTTGCTTGAGCTTGAAGGATGTGCGTGCCCAGACATTGTTGCCAATATATTTCTCGTTGATCAGCACATGGTGAACGGTTCCGCGTGTCCAGGGACGGCCAAGATCAGTGTCCACGCCCTTGTCATTGAGATATGCTGCGATCTCGCGTTCTGATCGGTTCTCGCGGGTGAACATTTCGAATATGGAGCGGATGACGGCAACCTCGTCATCGGGGCCGGGAACAAGAATGACGCGGTCAGTCATGAAGCTCTTTTGTTCGCCGCGCCCAAGCTCGGTCTTGGGCGCGCCAGACTGATCGACAAGCATCCGGCGCAAGCCGTAACCAGCCGCTCCGCCCTGCCGGTAGCCCAGGCGGATCAAATTGGCTTGCCCTGCAAACACTTTGACCGAGAGTTCGCGGCTATATTCACCCGCCATCGCGCGCTTGACCGTCTTGATGATCGAGGAGCCAATGCTGCCATCATTTTCGAACTGTTCCGCACAGTAATGAACGGCAACACCGGCGCGGCGACAGCGTAGCTCATACATCGCGGCTTCGTCGGGATCCTGGAAGCGACCCCAGCGACTGACATCATAGACGATGACGGCCTCAAATGCCGCTCGACCATTCTCAATATCAGCCAGAAGATTTTGAAGTTGAATGCGGCCACCAATGTTAAGACCGCTCTTGCCTTCATCAGCATAGGTCTGAACAATCTCGTATCCGCGACTGGCAGCATAGGTTCGAATGGCGACTGCCTGATTGTCGGTAGAATATTGCTGATGCTCTGTGGACATGCGGACATATTCCGCCGCTCGAAGCTTTACAGGTTCCGGTTTCTCCTTCCCTTCCTCATCTTCATCCCAACGTATGACCATGACTTGTCCCGAATCAATCAAGCGGTGCTGCCGCGATGTGTCGGCTCATAGATCAGAAGGGACGGAAGGATGTTTCCTGAAAGAGGAAGAAGTCTGCCAAATTCAGCCAAAATGCTGTCAGAAGCCGAATATGCCAAGAGAATCAGCGAGGCGTTGCGCTCAGAACTCACCGCAAGCCGCCGTTCAACCAATCTTGTAGAGACTTGGACGGGCGCGAGCGGTCGTACCGCGCGAACATGGATCAGCGGGCGTGGCGGCCCCAGTGGCCGCCACCTGATCCTCTTGGCGCGCGAATCAAAGGCAGTATGGGAAATCCTGCTGGAACTGACGGCGCATGAAGAAATGGCACTTGCCGCCGATATTCATGCGGTTGAGGTCGCGCTCGCAAAAGCATCGGGCGCGATTGAAATGCTCAAACGGCAAAAACGACCCACGCGCCCGAGATAGGTGTTGAAGCCTCGGGCTGCGAGGGCGTCATAAGTGTCGGAGGTGTGCGCCAATGCCTGACGTCAGGGCTGTAAAGTGCAAAGGTCATCCCGCCAGAAGCCCCGAACTCGCGACAACGGTTTCGGCACAATGACAGGAAGCGGCAGCCGATAAGCTGCGCCAGCGGCGCACCGGCTGCAAAAGGGCCAGCGCATCAAGACCGGTGCTTTGCGAATCTCGCCGCACTGGTTCGGCCCTTTCAGGCGCTCGGAGAGGATGGACGGGTTCACCTCGGCGAACCCGGCATTATCCAGAGGATTACCCAGCCGCTATTCCCCAATCTGGGGAAGGATCGCGGCGGGAGCGGCAGGTTCCCACAAGGGTGGCGCCCAACGACGCCACTATTCCGGAATCGAGGCTGTAATCTGCGGAATTTCAACCGGCATCACATAGCCGCTAAAAATGACATTTATGCAAGAAATACAGGCTATGCAGGCGGCATATAAACCGGCATAATATCCGGCATGGACATCTTTACAATGGAACCCATGTTGCCCGAAGAGGCCGTCGCTGATCTTGAAGACGGGGCGGTCACGCTGATTGCCGAAGCGAACCGGCTCGGTGGTCGCGTCCACCCCATATTGCAGCACTCCATAGGCGATCTCGTTCGTTCAATGAACTGCTATTATTCCAACCTGATCGAAGGCCACGATACCCATCCCCGCGATATCGACCGAGCGCTTGCAAACGACTTTTCAAGCGAACCCAAAAAGCGCGAATTGCAGCTTGAAGCGGTCGCACATATTCATGTCCAGCGGTTGATTGACGAAGGCAAAGACCCCGACGACTGGCCCGCCACCGCCGCCTATGCGCGCTGGCTGCACCGCGAGTTTTGCGCGCGGTTGCCGCCGGAAATGCTGTGGATCGACAATCCTGATACGGGTGAACGGCTTCCAATGGTCCCCGGCGAACTGCGCCAGCGCGATGTCATCGTCGGTCGCCTCATCCCCCCAAAGTCAGAATCGCTGCCGAGATTTCTGGAGCGTTTTGATCAGGCTTACGGATCACCGCCATTATCGAAATTGCGCCGGATACAGGCGGTTGGCGCGGTGCATCACCGGTTCCTGTGGATACACCCGTTCCTCGATGGCAACGGCCGCGTGGCGCGGTTGATGTCACATGCACTGCTCAAGCGGCTTGGAATCGGCACAAGCCTGTGGTCGGTTGCGCGCGGACTTGCCCGCGATGAAGCGCGCTACAAGGCGCTGCTGATGGCCGCCGACGGCCCGCGCGAAGGTGACCGCGACGGGCGCGGCAACCTGACCCAGCGGGGCCTCATCGCGTTCTGCCAATTCTTCCTCGACCGCGCGATTGATCAGGTGCGCTTCATGGGTGATCTGCTCGAACCATCGGAAATGCTCCGCCGCATGGAAATCCATGTCGAGGAAGAAATGCGCGCGAAGCGTCTGCCCAAAGGCAGCTTCGCCGTCCTGCGTGAAGCGGCGCTGACCGGCGAAGTCGAGCGCGGGAAGGTGCCAACGCTGACCAACTATGAAGAACGCGCCGCGCGCATGGTGACTTCGGCGTTGGTGGACAAAGGCCTGCTCACCACAACAAGCCACCGCGCGCCACTGCGCCTCGGCTTCCCAGCCGATGTCGCCGAACGCTGGTTTCCGAGGCTGTATCCGGCGGGGTTGGGGGGTGAGGTGTGATCTCATCGCTAGATACCCCGTAAATCCGGCACCTTGCGCGCAACGCTTAACGCTACAGACCGCAGATTCACAGTCAACGGGAAGACGCCGGATGAAGGGCATCGATAGGCCGTTGAGTTTCGGGGCCATTTGCGCAAAAAGAGAAAAAAGGGAGTTTGGGCATGGCAACCGGTCGATACATGATGACCATATCGCGAATGACGGTCGATAAGCTTGGAGTGAAGCTATATGATCGCGTGTCTGCCGTAATGGCTGAACTTGTTGCCAATAGCTATGATGCTGACGCCACCGAAGTCTCGATCGAAGCGCCAATGGGCGTTTATCTTGCAACTCCGAAGGGCGATGGAGGATACAAGATCGTGGTGAGCGACAACGGCGTTGGCATGGAACCAGCAGTTGTGAATCCCTACTATTTGAAGGTTGGTGGAGAGCGGCGCAAAGATCCAAATCGAGGCAATCTCAGCAAGCGTTTCGGCAGACGGGTTATGGGCCGAAAGGGTGTTGGAAAGCTGGCACCATTCGGCATATGTAACAAGATTGAAGTGATAACATCTGGCGGTGAGTTGATCGATGGAACCGACTTTTCCGGAAATCCCGCCAAGGGCTATAAAACTGCTCACTTCATAATGAAACGGTCAGAGATCATGGCCGACGAGGAGACCAACTACCTTCCCGAAATAGGCCAAAACGACGAGCGTGTTGCACCTTCTACAGGCACAACGCTGATAATGAGCGATTTTATTCGGCGGATGGTGCCTGAGATGCAAACATTTTCTCGGCAACTATCCCAGCGGTTCGGCGTTGCCGCTGCGGATTGGTCGATTACCCTCATAGATTCGGAAAAGGCTGCCGGGACGGCCGAACGTGAAGCGTCAGTCGGCGCATTCGCTATAGAAACGATGGACAATACGCGGGTCACTTTTGACGGTCCAGGAACCGAAGTCACGAAGGCTGCCGAGATGTCAAATTGGCAGGCCAAGGGACCTGACGGCGCAACTCTACCAGGATTTACCGCCGGATTTGTGCACTCGGATGGACGGTTTTACCCGGTTAGAGGCTGGGTTGCATATGCAAAGGAATCTTATCGAGATGAACTCATGGCGGGGGTCAGAATTTATTGCCGCGGAAAGATCGCCGCACAGACGCCACTTTTCAACTTAAAGTCTGGATTTACGGGCGAATATCAAGTGCGCAGCTATCTGGTCGGAGAGTTGGAAGTTGATTGGCTTGATGAAGGCGAAGACCTGATTCAGACTGATCGCCGCGATATTCTGTGGTCCGATGATTTGGGTCAGAAGCTCGAGGAATGGGGCCAAAGTGTCGTAAAACTGTTAGGCACGCTTTCGCGAGAACCGTTGAAAAAGCAGGCAACTGCCGACTTCTTGCAGGCTGGAAACGTCGTCGAACGAATCCAACAACAGTTTCCCGGCGACGAGTGGAAACCAATCCGTGATACTACTTTGCGTATAGCAAAGATGATGGGAGAACGGCTCCGGCAGGGCGAGATCGAAGACCAAGATCATGTGGATTCCTTGGTTCAACTAAGCCTCATGCTCGGCCCGCATGTTACATTGGACGACACGCTACGCGAAGCGGCTGAGGACGGCGGTGCACTAAGCGTATTGGCTTCAATCCTTCGAACGGCTCGAGTTGCTGAATTGTCCTCCTACGGGATGATCGCCGAGAAACGGGTTCAAGTTATTGAGAAGATTATGAACTTGAAAGATGACCCGACTAAACTTGAACAGGCGCTACAGGACTCAATCGAAGAGGCCCCTTGGTTGATAAATCCACAGTGGTCGCCAATCACAGCCAATCAATCTCTGTCGACATTGAGGACTGAGTTCGAGAAATTCTTCAAAAAAGAAACAGGCAGCGAGATAAATCTAAATGCCTTTGATGCCAACAAGAAACGCCCAGACTTCGTCCTTTCCAGTCAAGACTTTGGACTACAAATTATTGAAATTAAACGTGGTGGACACAGCATAAAAAATGAAGAATGGGATCGAATACAAGTCTATATTGATACAATGGACAAGTTTTTAAATTTGTCTGGGCATGAGGATTTTCGCAATATGTTCAAGCGCTTTTTTGTGACGCTTGTATGCGACGAAATTGGCCTGACAGGAGCGCAGAAAAAGGCCTTCGACGCCTTTCGCGCTGACCGAATTGTAGAGCATATTACTTGGACGAATTTTCTTCGTCGCACACAGCATATGCACCAAGATTTCTTGAACGAAGCAAATCGCCAAAAGAAACTGGCCCTGATCTCATGAGCGAGCAGCGTTTGACCGCAGTCGAGATTTTTGCCGGCGGCGGAGGGCTCGCCGTCGGGTTGGAGCGCGCTGGCTTTCGCGCGGTCGCGGCAATCGAGTTAGAGCGGCATGCAGCAGCAACGTTCAAGGCCAATCATCCTGATGTACAAGTATTTCGGCAAGATGTGCGCGAAATTTCGGGCGCCGCGCTTCTTGATCTGGGTGGTGGTTCGATTGATGTGCTAGCAGCATGTCCGCCTTGCCAAGGGTTTTCCAGTCTGACTTCGAAGTACAAACGGGACGATGCTCGCAATTTGCTCGTTTCCGAGGTGGCGCGGTTGACAGAGGAGATATCTCCCACGGCGGTAATGATTGAGAACGTGCCTGGTTTGGCAAACAAGGGTCGCCCTCTGTTTGATGATTTAGTCTTGCGATTGGAAAAGGCAGGCTACGTCTGCAACTGGGATATTCTTCAGGTCGCAGATTACGGCATTCCCCAGATGCGCCGACGACTCGTGTTACTTGCGGGCAAAGGCTTCAAAATTGAAATGCCGGTGGCAACACATTCACGCAACGGGGATGGAGACCGTGAACGTTGGAGGACCGTTCGCGATGCGATTGGTCATATGGGCGAGGCCGTACCGTTTGTTGACGCTCAGAAAAATGGCGGAGCCCACCTCTCAAATTGGCATGTTGTCAGAAACTTATCTGAGACTAACCGCGTGCGGCTCGCTCAGGCAAAAGCCGGTGCCAGCGGACAAGATACCCCAGATCATTTGCGCCCGCCTTGTCATCGCGGCGGCTACGGCGGATTCACAAACGTTTATGGTCGAATGTCCTGGGACGCTCCATCGTGTACGATCACGGCTGGCTGCACCACCTTAAGCAAGGGAAGATTTGGCCATCCTGAGCAACAGCGCACGATATCGCTGCGGGAAGCCGCGCTTTTGCAGACCTTTCCCGCTGATTATCATTTCGAAACTGACATCTTTGAAAGGGCTTGTGAGATCGTCGGCAATGCCCTGCCTTGCGACTTTGCAGAGGCAATCGCAAGAAAAGTGGCCGCAACAATCGAACAGGTTGCCTCATAGAAAATGATGATGTTGGTGCCGTCTACATCGTCGATGTTGGATCATCCCACCGTCAGCCCCGAACTCGGCGCAAAGGTTCCGGCACGATTACAAGAGGGGCCAGCCGACAAGCTGCGCCAGCGGCGCATCGACTTCGAAGGGCCAGCGCATCAAGTCCCGGTGCTCAGCGAATCTCGCCGCACCATCTCGGCCCTCTCAGGCGCTTCGAGGTGGCGGACGGGTGCGCCCCGGCGAACCCGATTTTACCTCTATGACAGCCCAGCCACTATTCCCCAATCTGGGGAAGGATCGCGGCGGGAGAAACAGGTTCCCATCCGGGCATCCCCTGCAAGATGCGCTCGGCATTCTTGACCGGATTGATATGCCCGTAATGATCCTCAATCATCTTGACCGACGTCCCCATCTGTTGCGCCAGGATATAAACGTCCACGCCCTCGCTCAACCGGAAGGTCGCATAAGTGTGGCGGAAGGAATAGGTTGATCGCGGTGTTCCTTCGGGGCCAACGAGCAAGCCTGATGCCTCCAAAAGCGCGCCGATCATGCTCGAATAGAGGGTGATCGCAGGCTTGCCGACAATCGTCGTGAAGACGATGTCGTCCGGCCCGGTCGCCTTGGAAATATCGCGGACCCGCTCGAAATAATCGGCGACATTGCTGGCGGCGACCAGATTTCGGCTCTTCTGCTTGCCGCGCACCTGCAACACGACGAGCTTGCGGCCCTCGCGGTCGGCCTTGATCGTCACATCGCGCCAGCGCAGCGTCTTGGCCTCGCCGGGCCGCATCCCCGTATTGCACATGATCAGCAGGAAATTATACGCCATCGACCGATACCAGATGCTCGACGGCTTGCTGGCCTGTTTCACCCAGCCCCGCGCAAAAGTGTGGAGCTTGCGATACTCATCGGGATTAAATTCCTCGCGTCGCTCTTTGGCGAGGTGGAGCTTGCCGTCAAAGACATGCGCTTTGGTGATATATTTATGCCCCGCCGCATAGTTCATGATCGCGCGGAAGATCGACATCTCGAAGCGAATGGTTGAATCGCTGACCGCCTCTCGCACCCGGCCTTTGCCATGTGCGTGCCGCCATAGCGGGTAATTCTCCCACCGATCCGCGCCGACGAGCTGGATTTGCATCGTCCCGATATAGGGATCAAGCTGGGCGCGAATGACCGAGGCAACTTTGTGCGTCCGGTTCATCTTGATCTGCCCGGCTGCCGCCCGCTTGACCTGAAACGCGAGAAACTCCTTGGCGATCTGGCTGAACGGGCGGTTGAACACCGGGACATCATGCTTGATCCGGAACCGCAGTTCGGAGTCCTGATCAAAGGCCCGTTCACGCGCCGCCGTAATATCCGACGTTTTGAGCGAAATCGTCTTGTAGCGGTCAGACTTGGGCAGCTTGACCCGGCAATACCAGTTCCGGTGCGCAACGTCCAAACGGCGGAAGATCACCAGCCCGGGCTTTAGCTCTTCCTTGTCAGCCAAAAATGCCATACGCTCAGCCTTTCTGTGTAGAAACTGTGCAGCAATATCGGCTAAGTCCTTGATATTACGTATCTGTGTAGCCGATGTGCAGGACATTCGTATGGAAATAAATGTGCAAAGTCAAGGCTTTAAGATATATCACTCCCCCCTTGCGGGAGAGGGAGGAGCGCCGCTTGGCGCGGAGGGAGAGGGGCCAGCCGCGTCTGCGGCTGAAAGACTTTTTTCGGCGACGGACATCGCCGGCCCCTCACCCGTCGCTTCGCGCCACCCTCTCCCGCAAGGAGAGAGGGGATTGTCTGATGAAGACATCCTCACGCGGCTTGTCGCGCTCAACAAGGCGCGCGCCGCCGAAGAGGCAAAAGGCCAAATCCGCTGGCTCCGCCCCGAGTTCCAGTCACCCGGTACCACGGCCCCTCAAATCAACGCCACGCTCGATTTAGGCGAGGAACCCCTCGCCGCGCCCGCAACCATCATCCTCTGGCCCAAGACGTTGGCAGAGCAAGTTAGCGCCGTCGCCGCCATCCTCGCGGCGGCCCCAGTCCCCCAACACCCCCGCGACATCGCCCGCTCCATTCAGGGCACCAATGCAAAAGGTGTTACGCCGGTGCTCGATGCGCTGACGGCAATCGGTCAGGCACGGCGCCTCGCGGACGGGCGCTATGCCGCGTGAGCGATAGACAGGGCAGCGTCGATGGCGAATAGGAAGGATCAACTGGTAGCAGATGTCGCCTTCGTCTTTGAAGAGTGCGCACGTCTGAATAATATGGCGAACGAAGGCCGCTTCGCTCATTGCGAGCCATTCGCCCTTGGCCATCTTCGCCCGCGCGGAGATCGCCTTCTCACCCACCACATCGGTTGGAGCTTCTGCATTAGAGCGCGGTGCTTTTAATCTGCACCACCCGTCATTGCGAGCGAAGCGCGGCAATCCAATCTCTGGTGCCGCTGGATTGCCGCGCTTCGCTCGCAATGACGATTCACATTTCTTGCACGCCGCTCTAGGTGCTTCGGCGGACGTGTTGCAGGCGATAGTGCTAACAGCGTCGCTGCCAAAACGGTCTGCTTCATTTTGCGAGTTTTTGGTGTTGAATTTGTGGTTGGCGGCGCATCAGCAGATAGGCGGCGGGGATAATAAGCATTGAGAGCAAGGGTGCGGTCAGCATTCCGCCGATCATCGGCGCGGCAATCCGGCTCATTACTTCTGCACCGGTGCCACTGCCGATCAGGATGGGAAATAGACCTGCGAGGATCACCGCAACCGTCATTGCTTTTGGCCGAACGCGAAGAAGTGCGCCTTCGCGGACGGCGGCTTCGACGGCTTCGGGCGGATGTTCGGCCAGCGCGTGTTTGAGATAGATCAGCATGACCACGCCAAATTCTGCGGCGACCCCGGCAAGCGCGATAAACCCGACCCCGGTAGCGACCGACTGGTTGTACCCAAGCAGGTAGAGCAGCCAGACGCCGCCCGTCAACGCAAACGGCAGCGTCGCCATGATGAGCGCGGCTTCGTCCCAGCGGCGGAATGTCGCGTAGAGCAGGGCGAAGATGATGAGAAGCGTTGCAGGCACAACGATCTTTAACCGATGTGTCGCGCGTTCGAGAAACTCGAACTGGCCGGTATAGGCGATGCTGATCCCCGGCGGCAGCTTGACCTTTTCCGCAACCGCACGTTGCAGATCGCCGACGATTTCGGTCAAGGCCCGGCCCCGCCCGTCAACATAAACCCAAGTGGCTGGACGCCCATTCTCGCTCCTCAGCATCGGCGGGCCATTGGTGATGCGAACATCGGCGACCGTCCCCAGCGTAATTTGCGCGCGCGCTGGGGTTAGCACGGGCAGATTGATCAATTCATCCAGACTATCGCGGATTTCGCGAGGGTAGCGGACGCTGATCGGATAGCGCGCCAGTCCCTCAACAGTCTGCCCGATGACTTCGCCGCCAATCGCACCTGACACAATGGCCTGCACGTCGGCGACGTTCATGCCGTAACGCGCCGCCGCAGCCCGGTTGATTTTGACGTCGATATAGCGCCCGCCTGTCAATCGTTCGGCGAGCGCGGAACTGATCCCTGGCACGTTCTTTGCGACCGCTTCAATTTCGCGCGCGACGCGGTCGATCTCGCCAAGGTTTGCGCCCGAGACCTTCACCCCTATCGGGCTTTTGATGCCGGTCGCAAGCATATCAATCCGGTTGCGGATTGGCGGTATCCAAAAATTGGCAAGGCCGGGGACTTTTACGGTGTTGTCGAGTTCGTCGATCAACTTTTCCTGCGTCATGCCGCTGCGCCATTTACTTTTGGGTTTGAACCGGATCGTGGTTTCAAACATTTCAAGCGGCGCAGGATCGGTTGCGGTGTCAGCGCGGCCCGCTTTACCGAACACGCTTTCGACCTCGGGCACTGTTTTAATCAGCCGGTCGGTTTGCTGGAGCAGCATCGACGCTTTGGCAGTTGATATTCCCGGCAAGGCTGACGGCATATAGAGCAAATCGCCCTCGTTCATTTGCGGCATGAACTCGCCGCCGGTTTGAGAAATTGGCCACAGGCTTGACGCGAAGACAAGGCCCGCAATCAACAGTGCCTGTTTGGGCTTTGCCAACACCCAGTCGAGCGCGGGGCGGTAAATGCGCGAGAGGAAGCGATTGATTGGGTTACTGTCTTCGGCGGGAATTTTCCCCCGGATGAGCCATCCCATCAGCACCGGTACCAGTGTAATCGAAAGCATAGCCGCCGCCGCCATCGCATATGTTTTGGTGAAGGCGAGCGGCGCGAACAATCGACCTTCCTGGCCCTGAAGCGAGAAGATCGGAATGAATGAGAAAGTAATGATGAGAAGGCTGAGGAAGAGCGCTGGGCCGACCTCTGCTGCCGCATTGGTGATGACATGCCAGCGTTCTTCGCCTTTCAGCACATCGCCTGGATGGTCATACGCCCAACGTTCGAGATGTTTGTGAGCGTTCTCGATCATCACAACTGCCGCATCGACCATTGCGCCGATGGCGATGGCGATCCCGCCGAGTGAGAGAATATTGGCGTTGAGCCCCTGCACCCGCATGACGATGAAGGCGATCAATATACCGAGCGGCAGCGTCAAAATTGCGACTAAGGCCGAACGCGCGTGCCACAGGAATAACCCGCAGACGAGCGCGACAATCGCAAACTCCTCGAACAATTTGATCGTGAGATTTTCCACTGCACGGTCAATCAGGCCCGACCGATCATAAGTAGTTACGATCTCGACGCCTTTGGGCAGCCCCTGTTTAAGCTCGGCGATTTTGGCGCGAACACCTTCAATCACTTCGCGCGCATTCTTGCCTTGCCGCATAACAATCACGCCGCCCGCCACTTCGCCTTCGCCGTTGAGCTCAGCAATTCCGCGCCGCATATCAGGGCCAATCTGCACGGTCGCAACATCGCCAACGGTGACGGCTATGCCGCCCGCTGCACTGCGCACCGGCACCGCACGAAAGTCATCGAGCGTCTTGAGATAGCCGGTGGCGCGCACGACATATTCGGCTTCTGCCATTTCAACAACTGCACCACCCGTTTCCTGATTGGCACGTTTGAGGGCGTCGCTGACATCGGTTGCGGTCACGCCGTATGAGGCAAGTTTCAGCGGATCGACGACGACCTGATATTGTTTGACCATCCCGCCGATGCTGGCGACTTCGGCAACACCGGGAACCGCTTTCAACTCATAGCGCAAGAACCAGTCCTGGATGCTGCGCAGTTGTGCCAGATCATGCCGCCCGCTTTTGTCGACCAATGCGTATTCATAAATCCAACCAACACCGGTAGCATCAGGGCCAAGCGAGGCGGCCGCACCTGCGGGCAAGCGGCCTTGTACTTGCGAAAGATACTCCAGCACGCGGCTGCGCGCCCAGTAGAGATCGGTGCCATCGTCGAACAGCACATAGACAAAGCTGTCGCCGACGAACGAATAGCCGCGTACGACGCGTGCGCCAGGAACCGAGAGCATCGTCGTCGTGATCGGATAAGTGACTTGATTTTCGACGATCTGCGGCGCTTGGCCAGGATAGGTCGTGCGGATGATGACCTGCACATCGGAGAGATCGGGCAAGGCATCGACTGGTGTCGTGCGAACCGCGCCAATGCCGATGACAGCGAGGACAAGAGCCGCGACGACGACAAGACCGCGCGCCTTCACTGACCAGCGGATAATCGCCTCAATCATTGGCCACCGCCAAGAGGGCGGACGGCGATGCCGGTTAGGCTCGCTTCGGAATCGAGCAGGAATTGACCTGAGGCCACTACCTTTTCGCCAATGGCCAAGCCTTCCAATATCTCGGTCTGCCCGCCGCTTTCGCGGCCCGTGCGCACTTCGGCGGGATGATAGCGGCCATCGCCTTTTGTCAGCATGACGATGGTGCGCGTGCCGGTGCGGATTACCGCTTCGCTCGGGACGAGGAGTGCGGCCCGCGCGTCGCCGCCAAGTGCGACGCTTGCAAACATGCCGGGGCGCAAGCGACCACCACGATTCACCAGCTCGATCCGCACGGTCAGTGTGCGGCTGTCGGCTTGAGCGGTAGGCAGGATCGCGATGACCCGCCCGCCAAACGTCTCGCTTGGGAATGCTGTGAGTATCGCCGTGGCATTTTGACCGATCCGCACTGCCCCCGCCTGTGTTTCGGGAATTGCTGCATTGAGCCACACTGTGCCAAGCCCAGTCACCTGAGCGAGCGTTTGGCCGATTGCGAGTGTCACACCCGCGCGCGCATCGAGCGTCTGGATTACCCCCGAAATTGGCGAAGTAATGGTAATCGCGCCGTTCGTTCGCCCGCTTCGCTCGACTCTAGAGATAACACCGTCGGACATTCCCATAAGCCGCAATCGCTGGCGCGCGGCGGCGGTCAGGTCTGACCGCCCCAGACGCTTGACGCTTAAGAACTCGGTTTGTGCGCCGCCCCATTCGGGCAATTGCACATCGGCAATCGGCGCACCTGCCCGCACAACATCGCCGGGAGCTCGGGCGTAGACGCGCGAAACGAACCCGCCCGAACGCGCCTGAATAATCGCTACATCGCGTTGATTGAAATCGACGCTGCCGGCGACATTGATTGTTGCAGCAAGGCTTCCCATTTGCACCGTCACAACGCGGATGCCGAGATTTTGCATCGCCGAAGGATCAATGCTGACGCCGGTTGCTGCGCCAGATGCTCCCCCGTCGCCATCGGCATATTTTGGTTCAAGCTCCATATCCATGAACGGTGATTTTCCGGGCTTGTCGAACTTTTGCTGCGGAAACATCGGGTCATAATAATAAAGGACTTTGCGGCCATCGGCGCCTGTGGTGGCTGCTGATGTTGTGTCGCCGCCTCGTTGCCCCAGATAATATCCGCCGGCACCTGCAATCAGGGTCGCGGCCAATATTCCGGCACGCCAGCGAGCGGCATTCGTTATCGCATCTGTCATGGCTGCTCTCCTGCGTAAATCATGTTAATACGAACCGCTTCGCGCGCGACGTCTGCCTCACGGTTGAGCAAATCGACTTCGGCCTCGGCAACGCTGAGCGTCGCCAACAGCGCGGTGCCAAGATCGACAGTGCCAGCGCCGTAGCTGTCAAAATCGAGTTTCGCTCGCCTACGCGCCAGTGGCACAAGATTGTCCCGCGCATTTTCCAATCGCCTATGGTGCATGGCATGTTCGGCGAGATCGCCTTCCAGTGCGGCGACTACCTCGCGTTCGCCAGCTAGCCGCTCAAACCGCGCACGTTCGGCGTCGCGCGCACGCGCAACAATTTTGGGGTTTTGGCGCTTGCGACCAAAGAGCGGCAGATCAATCGACACACCCACCGATACGAGGTCGCCAAAGCGCGGCTCACGCCGCCCGTACGACGCTGTAACTTTCCAGTCCGGCTGTTTATCAGCGCGGGCAAGCCGGGTTTCCGCGTCCATTGCCGCCGTTTGTGCATCAAGCCTTTGCAAGCTCGGCACTTCGCCCACATTTGCGAGCAATGCACTGCGATCGATTGTGAACTCTGGTGGGCTACCTGCAACCGTTGGGTTAGGATCGCCGGTATAGCGCGCAAGCCGCGCGCGGGCTTTGGCAATCTCGGCAACTAAGGCGCTACGGCGGTCACTGGCCTGCGCGCGCAATTGTTCAGGCTCAAAGGCTTGTGAAGGGCGTGCGCTCCCCGAAGTAAGCCGCGCAGTGACGGTCGCTTGCAGATCGGCGAGGCTTTCATCAAGAAGCTTCAACTGTGCCAGCCGCCGCTCGCCATAATGGAGGTCGATCCAGGCAAGCGCAGTTTCGAGCCGGACATTACGCGCCTCGACCGCGACTTCGGCTTCAGCAATGCCAATATCAGCTCCAGCCCGCGCGGCCCGCGCGCGGCGTTTGGCTGGGTTGACGAACTGTTGACTCACGCCAATTGTCGTCATCGTAAAATTGTCGCGGTTGAAGCGACCAGCATCCGGTCCGGTGACGGGAAAGTCGCGGATGCCGACATCCAGCGTTGGATCAGGGAGCCGGTCAGCCGCGATGGCCGCCGACTGTGCCGCTTCGACGCCAGCGGCACGACCACGCAGCGAAGGCGCATCTGCCGCCGCGCGTTCCAGTGCTGCATTGAAGCTCAACGGCTCGGCCCAAGCCAGTGAAGGCAATGCAGTTGCCAGAATGGCCGTAGAAATCAGATATCGCATAATGTGCCCCATTCCAACAAGGGAAATGCCGAAATGACTGCCAGCCAACCGGCGGAGTGCAGTCGCACCCCGTCGATTAGCAAGATCAGCTCATAGCATTATCCGTGAGAGGCACTCGTGCCCTTGTGAGGCATTGCCATGCAATCCGCCAACGTCGCGACGTCGTTCATCATCGCACAATCACAATTGGCAACACGAGCCACGTCCTTGACCCAGACACGAACACGGGAGGGTAAGCTCGACTTGTTCACGCCAAACACATTGCTCGACTGCCATTCATAATGGCCAGTGGAGGAGGGAGCATCTTGCGCGAACGCTATCGAGGCGGAAGAGAATGCCGCAAGTGCAGCAGCCATTTTGATCAAATTTTTCATGTTAAATTTCCTTGGTTGACGCTGGTTCATGCACAGAGCAGCAATTGAAGCTGCTCAACGCAAGTCGGTTCAGCCAAGGAGCGAAGGAGGATAAGGATCGGGCGGGACATTTCGCCCATACAGAATGGACGTTGCCGACCATTGATAGAGTGCGGAAACGGCAAATTGGCTACCTAGAACCGGCGACTGGGCATCAAGACCGATGAGCGCGGCACATCCAACCATCGCAAAGCAACCAGCCTTCATGTCCTTGCACGGCGCAGAGCCATTATCAGATTTATGCTGACCCATCGCGCAATCAGCCATTCCAGCCATCGAACCAGCCATCGCCGATGCCTGTTGTTTTTGCATCGTCGCACACGGCGGAGATGCGAACGCCAAGCCGTGCCCAACTAGGCCAATGATGACCCCGAGCATCAAGAAATGGCGGAACAGGAACTTCATAACAGCATCATAATGCTCATTGGGGGTGTGAAAGTCAATTCGGAGTAGCGGGCACTCAAGTTACAACCGCACACGATTTAGACGCAAGGCATTCATTACCACAGTGAACGACGACAAGGCCATCGCCGCGCCCGCGAACATCGGCGACATCAATATCCCCGAGACGGGATACAGCACACCTGCTGCCACCGGCACGCCAACCCCGTTGAACAGGAATGAGAAGAACAGGTTTTGCCGGATATTGCGCATTGTTGCTTTGGCAAGCGCACGGGCACGGACGACAGCCGCGAGATCGCCCTTAGTCAGCGTGATGCCCGCACTTTCGATGGCGACATCTGTGCCGGTTCCCATCGCAAGACCAACATCGGCGGCAGCGAGCGCGGGCGCGTCATTGATGCCATCGCCCGCCATCGCGACCTTCGCGCCCGAGGCTTTGAGTTCGCCGACAATCCGCGCCTTGTCTTCGGGTTTGAGTTCGGCGTGAACGCCGTCGAGACCGCCCACTGCGTCTGCAACGACTTGCGCAGTCGTTGGATTATCGCCAGTCAGCATGATCATGCGCAGACCTTGTTTGCGGAGTGCTTCAATCGACTCGCGAGCGTTTGCACGGATCGGGTCAGCTACAGCAACTAATCCTGCGAGTTTGCCATCGACCGCGACCAGCATGACGCCCACACCTTCGCGGCGTCTGGTCTCAGCGGCTTCGTGGAGCGGGGCCGGATCAACCCCGATGCGCTGCATCTGGGCGCTGTTGCCGATCACGACGGCGCGCCCGCCGACGACGGCGCTAATCCCAGCGCCAACTTGAACCTCGAAGCTCTCAGGGTCACCCAGCGTCAACTTGCGCTCGTTCGCCGCGCTGACAATGGCATGAGCCAGCGGGTGTTCTGATCGGGCTTCGACCGCTGCCGTTAGGGCCAGCAATTCGTTTTCGTTTATCTCGCCAATTGTCTCGATGGCGACTAGCTTGGGCTTACCTTCGGTCAGCGTTCCGGTCTTGTCGATGACAAGCGTATCGACCTTCTCAAACGCTTGCAGCGCTTCGGCATGTTTGACCAGCACACCGGCCTGAGCGCCGCGCCCGGTCGCCACCATGATCGACATCGGCGTTGCCAGCCCAAGCGCGCAGGGGCAGGCTATAATCAGCACCGCAATGGCATTGAGCAGGGCATGGCCCATGCGGGGTTCGGGGCCGAAAAGGCTCCAGACCGCAAACGCAGCGACCGCAATTGCGATCACCAGCGGCACAAACCAGCCCGATATGCGGTCGGCTACCGCCTGAATCGGTGCGCGGCTGCGTTGCGCTTCGGCCACCATGCGGACGATCCGCGATAGCATCGTGTCCGCGCCCACGGCTTGTGCTTCCATGACCAGACTGCCGGTGCCATTGACCGTCCCGCCGGTCAGGGCGCTGGCAGGTTCCTTGGCGACCGGGAGCGGCTCGCCGGTAAGCATGGATTCATCGACCGATGAGCGCCCCTCATTCACGATGCCGTCGACTGGTACCGCCTCGCCGGGACGGATACGCAGGCGGTCGCCTGACTGCACATCGGCCAGCGGAATATCGGTTTCCGTCCCATCGGCATTGATCCGCCGCGCGGACTTGGGCGCGAGATTGAGCAGTGCGCGGATTGCCTTGCCCGTTGCCGCCCGCGCGCGCAGTTCAAGCACTTGGCCGAGCAGGACGAGCGCGACGACCACTCCCGCTGCCTCATAATAGACCGGCACCATCCCGTGCATTCGGAATGCTTGCGGGAACAGGCCCGGCGCGAGCGTTGCCACAAGGCTGTAGAGGAATGCCGCGCCGACGCCGATAGCGATCAGCGTGAACATATTGAGTTTGCGGGTGACGAGCGACGTCCACCCGCGTGTGAAGAACGGCCATCCCGCCCAAAGGACGATCGGCGCGGTCAGCGCCAACTGAATCCACGGCGACAAAGCGGGATCGACCAAACGAAGGCCGAGAAATTCTGTCCCCATCGTCAATATCAGCAGCGGCACTGCAAGACCCGCAGAGACCCACCAGCGCCGCGTAAAGTCGACCAGTTCGGGATTAGGAGCGTCATCAAGCGAGGGTTCTTCGGGTTCCAACGCCATCCCGCAGATCGGGCATGTTCCAGGGCCTTGTTGGCGGATTTCGGGGTGCATCGGGCATGTCCACATCGCACCGGCTGCGGCGACAGGCTCGCCCGTCGTGCCACCCGACAAATATTTAGCAGGGTGTGCGGTGAATTTCGCCAGACATCTCGCACTGCAAAAATGATAGTGAGCGCCTTCATGCGTAGCGTGATGCGCCGTCGTCGCAGGATCAACAGTCATCCCGCAGACGGGATCAAGCACGGTGTTTTTCGGCTCGGAGGAAACCCGATTATCGGCCACGATCGGCGTTGACGAATCTGCTGAATTCATTGTCGATCTCCGCAAAAGCTGACCTTCTTGATAAGGTACAAACCGGCAGCGACATTTGGTGCTGCCGGTTTGTATAACGTAGGCCAAGACATTTTGTGCGATCCAGACCATTCAAAGGTCAAATTAGTCCTGTTCGCCGTTATTCCTTACGTACCAACAATTACGGTGAAGGGCACAATCACTTCGCGGCCATTCGCCATAATCTGGACGAATATCTTCATGACACCGCTGTTCTTGGGTTCCATATGAAAGCCCACAACAGGCCCGCTTCGCTCGTTTTCGGATTTCGGCTCGGTACCTTGAGGGTGAACATGTTCAATTGAACTCCAGTCGCGCGAGAAAGCAACGACATGGCCAAATGCTCCCATAATCGGTTGCAACTGGGTAAAAGGCTGGCCGGACTTCGCATCGACAATGGCGACATTACCCATAACACCCTCACCTGCTTTTATCGAACCAGCAAATGAGAGTGCGAATTTGAGCCCGCCCATTTCTGCGGTCGTAACTGTTTTCGCGTGAGGCGCAGGTGCTTTTTCTGACCCGGCGACCATGTCGGAAAATACATATTCCTGATCGCCATCTGCGCGCGTTGTGTCGGCCCACACGCGGTATGTGCGAGCAAATTTAGGCGTAAAACTGAATGTCCAATCGCCCAGCTTTGCACCAGCTACAGGATGAATATGCTGATAATCGGTCAGGCTCTCATCAATGATGAGGAGGTGCAGCTTCTTGGTGTGGGCAAGCGCTAGCTGATCGGGGCCAATCGGTGCGCCGGTCTTTACGTCTGTCAAAGTAAGCGTCACCGATTGCGGCTTGCCTGCTGTGAAAGCACCAGAAGGAACCAATGCAATTTTGAGTGTTGCCGCACCGTTATGATGGCTGGCTCCGCGCATATCCATTCCGGCGTGTTGATCGCCGCCAGCCTTTTCCTTGGCGGCGATTGCGGAGTGATCGGCGTCGGTATGACCGTCTGCGTGTTTCGTTTCGCCGCAACCGCTGAGCGCGAAGGCTGAGACTGCGATCAGGAACAATGCTTTTTTCACTGAAAAATATCCTTTGTGCTGGGGTTAATAGGCTTGCAAATTGCCCGATTGACGGGCTTCGGCGATGATGTGTTCGAGTGGTGCGCGGCCAAACAAGCGAAACAGGATCGGCGTGATGAGCGCATCGAGCAATGTAGCCGACAGCAGACCACCAAAGATTGTCACCGCAACCGGATGAAGAATTTCCTTGCCGGGTTCGTCTGCACCGATCAGCAATGGGGTGAGCGCAAGGCCCGCCGCAAGTGCTGTCATCAGCACCGGCGTCAACCGTTCGAGCGTGCCGCGAATGATCATCGTATCGCCCCACGACTCGCCTTCGTGGAGCACGAGATTGATATAGTGGCTGACCTTCAAAATGCCGTTGCGCGATGCGATCCCGGTGAGCGTTACAAATCCGATCATGCTGGCAACTGACAGCGGCAAACCGGCAATCGCGAGCGCGATCACCGAGCCAACCAGTGCCATCGGGACACCTGCCATGATAATGAGCGCAAGCTTGACCGAGCGGTATCGCGTAAAGAGCAATACGAAAATCATGCCGAACGATACGAGTGACAGACCGCCAATCGTTAATGCGGCTTCGCGCTGCGCCTCAAACTGGCCCTCGACGCGGACAAACCCGCCCACCGGCAGCTTGAGTTTTACGGTTTCCGCCTCGATTGCTGCGACGATGTTGCCTAAATTCGCACCCGGTGCCGCGTTAGCCGAGACCACGATCCGGCGCTTGCCGCCTTCGCGCAAAATTTGATTGGGGCCGTCGGTCTCAACTATTTCTGCCAAGTTGCGTAAAGGAACCGGACCTTTGGGTGTTTCAATGAGGAGATCGGCCAATGCCGACGTTGTGCGGGATTCATCGGGCAACCGCAGCACGACATCATAGCGTTTAAGCCCGTCAACCACGCGGCTGACAATCTTGCCATTGGACAAGGTCGCAATCGCATCGGAGACTGCCGCCGGAGTGATGCCGTAGCTGCCCGCACGATCATAATCGATCCGCAAATCAAGCTGCGGCACGCGCACCTGCTTTTCGATCCGCAAATCAACGATGCCAGGAATTGTCGAAATCGCCGCGCGAAGCTGTTCGGCACTGCTGCGCGCGCTATCCAAATCTTCAGCAAATATTTTGATAACGATTTGTGCTTGCACGCCGGATAGCAAGTGATCGATCCGGTGGCCGATTGGTGCACCGACCGAGACAGAGCCGGGGAGCACGGCGAGCTTCTTGCGGATCGCCTCGGCGACCGCAGCCCGGTTCTGCGCACCGGGTTTAAGCGCAACATCAATCTCGCTTGAATGAACGCCTTCGGCATGCTCATCAAGTTCGGCCCGCCCTGTCCGGCGGCTGACGCTTTCAACCTCAGGAATTTGGAGCAAGAGTTTTTCAGCCGTCGACGCCAATTGGCTTGATGCCTCAAGCGAGATGCCGGGTTCAAGCTGATAGCCAACGACAAAGCTCCCTTCGTTAAACGTCGGCAAGAATGCGCGTGGCAGTAGCAGCGCGCCGCCAATCGCCAGCGCACTGACGATGGCGGTGGCGATCAGCACACTTCGAACACGCGCAAAGCCCCATTCAAGCACCTTCGCATTCACTTTCTTGAGGCGCGTAACGAGGTCGGATTCGCTCTCGGCATGGAGGGCTGAAAACTTGGGCAGCAGATAATAGCATAGCACTGGCGTCAGCGTTACGGCGGTGACAAAGCTCGCGAGGATCGAAACGATATAGGCTTGGCCCAGCGGCGCAAACAGGCGGCCTTCGACGCCTCCAAGGAAAAATAGCGGCAAGAAGACGAGAATGATGATTGCGGTGGCATAGACAATGCCTGATCGCACTTCACCCGTCGCATGGGCGATGACCCCGATTGGTGATTTGGGATTGGCCAACGTAGAATTTTCGCGAAGGCGCCGATAGACATTCTCCACGCCCACCACCGCGTCATCGACCAATTCCCCAATAGCAATTGCAAGTCCTCCCAGCGTCATCGTATTGATCGAAAGACCGAAAATGGAGAAAACAATCGCTGTGATTAAAATCGATATTGGCAGCGATATGAGCGAAATTGCGGTCGTGCGCGTATTGAGAAGAAACAGGAAAAGGACGATTGCTACGACGATTGCAGCTTCGATGAGCACTTTTTGGAGCGTGCCAATTGATGTTTCGATAAAATTGGCTTGGCGGAACTGCACCTTGTCGGCGCTGATACCGTCGGGCAACGTCGCAGTTATTTCCTTAAGCGCCGCCTCCACTTGGGTTGTCACTGCAATCGTATCTGCGATCGGCTGCTTCTGCACGGCGATCACAACCGCAGGCGCGCCGTCATACCCTGCTTCACCACGCCGGAAACCGGCGGCAAAATCAGCCGAGGCAACCTGCGCTAGTCGCACAGGGCCGTTCGCACTTTCGCCAACGACCAGCGCGCGCAGATCTTCGATCCGCGTTGTTTGCGCAATGCCCCGGATCAGATATTCTTTTTGAAACTGATCGACGAAACCACCACCGATGTTGGTGCCAAACTCACGAACCGCGCGATCAATCTGATCAAGCGTGATACCTAGCGCTGCCATCGCTGCTGGATCAGGCGAGACACGATATTGCCGCACTTCACCGCCAATCGGGATAACTTGCGCCACGCCGGGAATCGTCAGCAAGCGCGGTCGCACCTGAAAGTCTGCGATTTCGCGTGCCTCCATCGGACTCGCTTTCCCGTAGGGAATGGCAACGAGCATGATCTCGCCCATGATCGATGTCACTGGCCCCATTTGCGGTACTGTGTTTGGCGGAATTTGCTCGCGCACGAGCGTCAGCCGTTCGGCTACCTGTTGGCGCGCACGGTAAACGTCTTCAGCCCAGCCAAACTCGACATAGACCACCGACAACCCGATGCCCGATACCGAGCGCACACGCTCAACGCCGGGGACGCCGCTCATTGAGGTTTCAATCGGGCGGGTCACCAACGTTTCGACTTCTGGAGGCGCAAGACCGGGCGACTCGGTCAAGATCGTGACAACTGGGCGGTTGAGATTTGGCAGAACATCAACCGGTAACCGGCTTGCCGATAGCAGGCCGAGCGCAACGAGCGCGATCGAAGCAAATAGGACGAGTATCCTGTTGCGCAACGAAAAGGCGACGATAGCGTCGAACATGCCTAGCGAACCTGACCGAGCAATGTTGCGCCGATCGTCACCACACGTTCTTCGGCCTTGACCCCAGTCAAAATCGCGACGTTTTCAGCATCCACCGGCGCGGTGGTCACATTGCGCCTAGCAAAGGTCTCGGCGTGTGTCTTGACGAACACTGAAGTAAGACCGTTAGCGCCGCTGATAAGCGCAGCGCGGGGAACAATGACCCCGGCAACGGGTTCGCCCAGCTGCGCTGCAATGGTGACGCTTTCGCCAATGCGCAGTCGCGGCGGCGCGCCGATGATGCGGAACAGTCCTTGTGCCGCGCGGCCCCGGTCAGCAAGGCCAGCACCTTCAAACACCATATCAAAAGTTGCGCCGTCGCTTGTTTTACCGACCGCACTTGCCCCCGCCAGTATCGGGCGGCGGTCGAACAAATTGGCTTCCACATAAAGGCGAGACGGATCAACAATCTCGAACAACGTCGTTTGCGCGGCGACAACTTGTCCAACGCGAACGCCGCTTACCGAGATAACGCCGCTGATCGGCGCACGCAGCACTTCGCGTGCTGACGTTGCTTGGCCAAGTCCTGCACGCCGCGATTGCAGCCCGCGCAGCGTAATTGCCGCCTCTTCAATTTCACGGCGCGGCACCACGCCTTCAAGCCTGCGAAGCCGAGCCGCGCGATTGGCTGCGAGAGTAATTTGCTGATCGAGATCGCCGAGTTCACGCGACAACGAGGCACGGTCGATGGCTTGCAGCGGCGGCTCAATGATCGCCAGTATTTGACCGGCACGCACCGATTGTCCGATGACCGCAATCCCCGACGCGCCCGCACTAATACGACCGCCCGTGGCGCTTTGCACCAGCCCGCCGCGACGCGGATCAGCAATGATCTGGCCAGTTAGATTGGCAGACGGCGTGGTAAAACCATGCGCTGCTATGATTGTGCGCAGACCAATGATCCGCTGAACCCCTTTGGGCGCAAACACGTCACCACTTGGAAGCTGAACTGCGGCATCGCCTCCTCCACCTGCTCCTCCTGCGGTGGGTGTGGCTGCTGCGGTGCTGTGATCCTCATCGCCATGCGCCTGAATCGGGCCGGGCTGTAAAAGTAATAGTCCAAGCGTGACCACAGCAACCGCAGCGCCTGCTTTGCGCGAGCGCCAAAAGATCAAGCCGATGACAGCCAGCGCTGCGATGCCTGCCATAACCATCCAATATGTCCAACCGCCACTGGCGTTTGTCGTTTGCGCGTCGCGTATATTAAGTTCGGCGGATAGCGATTCGACCGTTCCCGCGCGCGTAACGAGGAACGCCAGTTGATACGTGCCCGCGGTTTCAAGTTTGGGGTCGGATAGCGTGTATATGCCGTACACCGATTTTGCAGGTTGGCTCTTCCCGTCAATTGTCACGTTGACATTGGCATTGGTTATCGGCGCATTATCAGCCCAGCCGTCAATCCAGATCGTCATGTCGTCGCCGTCAACCGCCGCGACAAGCTCAAGGGTCGCCGTGCGGGCCTCAAGACGTGGCTTTGCACCTGTCGGTGCACTGGTACTGGCAGTCGCGCCATGATCTTCATCGCCGTGCGCCGATACGATAGCCGGTGTGGTCAGCAAAATTGCAGCGGCAATAATTGCCATGAAATATCTTAGTATCATGGCAACACACCCATAGCTTGATTGACGTTGGAAATTGCTGCCGATTTGGCGACCCGGGCTGCACCTAATTCGCGTTCGGCATCGAACAATGCTTGTCGTGCACGTAGATACTCGATGTATCCAATTTCGCCTTCCGTCCGGCCTCGCTGGGTCAACATAAGCGCCTCGCGCAGAGCCGATTGCCGCGCCTCGGCATCGCCGAGAGCGCGCTCGGCGACCGACAGGCGCACAAGAGCCGCGCGCTGATCAGCGATCAACCGCAATCGAAGTCGTGCAACCTCAGCGCCCGCCGACAGCGCCTCTGCGCGGGTACCGCTCGCATCAGCAACGGAGCGCGAATCGCGGCCCAGCGGCACCGCGATACCCACGAGCAAAGCATCTTCATAAGAACCACGGGGATCATTTCTTTGGCGGCGCACGCCAACCGTACCCTCCACTCTTGGTCGCTGATTGTAACGCACGTAACCGGCCTTTGCGTCGGCGGCCTTGGCTTTGGTTTGGGCGGCAAGGAGTGCCGGATGGACTTCGATGTCGGTGCGGGGAGATAGGGCTTCATCTGCAAAGCTGTCGGTAGCATTGCCGATAAGCGCCTCGACCACCGCCACTGTATCGGCCAAATCACTTTCCGCAGCCGAAAGCCTCCCCAACGCTGCGCCAAGATCGGCTTGCGATACCAACAGATCGCGTCGTGCCTGGACACCGCCTTGAACCAGGCGTCTAACCTGATCCGTCTCAACCCGTGCCGTGGCAACATGCTGTTGTTCAATATCAACCGCACTGCGTGCAGCGGCGAGCCGCCAATATGCGGCGCGGAGATCACCTGCGAGGGCAAGTTGCGCAGCTGCTAGCCCCGCGTTTGCCGCATCACCACTCAGCCTCGCGGCATTGACTCCGGCGCGTGCTTCCCCCGGCCATTTTATGGCGGCTGAAAAGCTGGCCTCTTGCTCAATCGTCCCGCCGGAACGCGTTAAAACATCACCGCGCACCACTGGTGGTCCAACAAACGGCCCTCTCGCAGCACGGCGCTGGGCATCAGCTTGTGCCTTCAATGCCGGACTGGCCGCAGCTTCGGGCAGTTGCGCCGCAGCGCGCTCGAAGGCTTCGTGTAGCGATGTGACGGAGGTGTTGTCTTGCGCCCATGTCGGTGCAGCCCACACCAAAAATGCGCTAAGCGTCACTGCGGCGACGCCAAAGCTGTGTCGAACCACCTTCTGGTTCATCGAACGGTTTTTCTGATCATATCTGTATTACGCACGCAATAGGAGTTGCCCCCAAAACATAGGCATTTTTTAGGACACAGGCACCTTCGGCTTTTTGTCAACGGACGACCAGTGGATGTGGACGATCTTCCATTGCTCGTTGTTTCGCCGCAGCACCATCGTTTCGGTGGAAGCGCTATCGATAGCTTTATCCTTGTAAGTCCCGGTTGTTTGTCCCTGGTTCATGACCCACGCAACATCACCTTGAACCTCTGCGTCATGCGCAACGACGCTCTGCTTCACACCCTTCGAAAATGCCATGTCCGCTTCCAGATGGTGCGCTGCATATTCGGCCTTGCTCGTTTCCGCACCGCCGCCTTCATAGATCAGGACGTCGTCTGCCAAGAGCGCCAATGCTTGCTTGGTGTCCCCCGCAGCCAGAGCCGTGTGAAAAGCATCGACCGTATCCGAAGCAGGCTTGGACAACGCATCGCTTTGTGCTTCAATATGTTTTGTCTTGGTTGCGTCTGACAAGCTTGGCTTACAGCCAGCGAGCAAAACGGTTGCTAACCCAAAAATAATGTAGCGGTTCATTTTTCATCCTTCTCTGATAAATTGTCAGTCCATTCGTTGATTTGACGTTCCAGTTCTTGGCGCGCACGGCGCGCTCGGCCCTCGATCGCTTTGGCACTCAACCCCAGTTGCGCGCCTGCGTCTTTGTGGCTCAACCCTTCAAATACCGTCAGCAACAGCGGTTCCTTAAGGCTACGCGGAAGCCGCGTTATCGCTCTTTCAAGCAAAAGCAGCTCCTCATCGGCAATCATCAACATATCAGCAATTGGCACGGTATCTGCAACTTCAAGCGCATTGACCGACCGCGCAATCTGAAAGAACCGCCGTACCTTGGCTTTGCGACTGTGGTCACGGCATTTGTTGAGGGCAATTGTGATGAGCCAAGGCCCAAGCGGTCTTTCGGGATCATAGCGACCGAGTCCCAGCCAAGCCGCCACGAAAACTTGCTGAACCAAATCAAGCGCCTCTTCTCGATCGCCAATATACCTTCGAATAAACTCAAAAACCGGGCCTTTGTGGCGGCTGACAAGGTGTCCAAAAGCTTGATTATCACCAGCGATGGCACGTTCGGAAAGCTCAGCATCCGACAGCGCGTCGGGCGCACTCACTTTGGCTCTTGCATCAACGCTTGTGCAACCGAGCGATCAAAGATTTCCGCCTGCTCTGGCGTCAGAACGGCCCGCATTCTGAAAATATGGCTGACCGACTCTTTTTGGTAGCGGCCCAGCGCCCCATGAACATGTTCGATTGCTTTTTGCACTTCTGGTCCGTCGCGCTTGGTCGCCTCGATCGCTTTTGCCAATTCGACGTTGGCGCTATGGGCACCAGCCTCCAGCCGCGTACGAATGAGCGTAAAACGCTTTTCCTCTTCAGCAATATTTTTATCTTGCGCAACGGACAGGTTCAGTTTGCTATGCAGCAGCGCGTGCAGCGCATTATTGGGTGGTGCCGCTGGGGCGAGCAACTTCGTGCCTACAAAAGCACCGCCTATTCCAGCCAGAAATGCCAAGATCACCGTCAATATGATCGCGCGATGTGCCGGACTCACGAGGGTAGCGCCAGCGACGCCGACGGTGCCAGATGCGCGCCCGAAACCAAAGTCTCGCGACTTTGATTGCTTACAGCCCCTCCCACGCTAAGACTGACACCGACGATCATGGCAACCGTCATCGCTCCAAGTCTTATGGGCGTCTGCGATTTGATGACCGCTCTCGTTTGGGCAAGGCCACGCATTACGCCCGATTCAACGTGCGATAGATCGATATGATCCAAAGGCGCGTTCGCCAATTGCGCTAACACCTTGTCAATATCCATGCTGTTTCCCTCATTCTCCTGTTTAGCTATACGCTCGCCAAACCATAAACCCCCATTTTTTGCGCTCCGGTTTGCATTTTCGTATCGCGAAGCATTTTCCGTTTATACCGAAGCAACAAGCGAACGCGGCAATCCACTGGTCAGTGCGACATAGAAAACACTGTATGCCCTCGACGATGCACAAGTCGAATCAACTTTGAACCTGGCGGTCCGCAAATACGAACGTGTCATGCTGCCAGAAAGCCACCGTCGACCGGATAAATGCCACCCGTGCAATAACTGGCATCGTCGCTCGCGAGGAAGGCGACCAAGCCGGCGACCTCTTCATTCCGACCATAGCGACCCATTGCGATCAGGTTGCTAAAGCCAGCGCGCGCCAGGCTTGGATCGTCAGGAGATGCCTGCTTCTCGATCGAGTCCATCATGGCATTGTCAATCGGCGCGGGCGCAACAGCGTTTACCCGCACTTTGCTCGAAGCGAGTTCAAGCGCGGCCACCTTCACCAATCCGTTGATACCGTGCTTGCTCGCGGCATAAGCCGAAAGGCCAGCCACGCCTACGCTGCCCGCGACCAACGACGTGCAAATGATCGAACCACCTCCTCGCGCTACCAACAGTGGCACAGCGTGCTTGATCGCCAGCCAAGTCCCGCGGATGTTGACCAGCTGAACTTCATCAAACTCTTCGACCGAAAGCGCGGTCAGCGGTGCAATCCGCCCCTCTGCGCCGGCATTGGCAAAAACGATATCGACGCCGCCGAACGCTGCCGCCGCTTCTTCAAACAAGCGGATGACGTCAGCTTCTTTTGCAGGATCGCCGACATGGAGCCGCACTGACGCGCCTCCAGCCAAAAGATCGCAAGCCAGTTCCAATCGTCTGGCATCACGCCCGGCAAGCATGATCTGCGCCCCTTCCGCAAGCATTGCCGCCGCTGCGGCGCTGCCAATGCCTCCGCTTGCGCCGGTAATCACTGCGACTTTTCCAGGCAGTTTTGCCATTGTGCCCCCTTTTATCAAAAAAGTGATATTGACATCACTTTTGCAAAAAACGATGAAGGACGCAATAGAGGGTGACAGATGCAAGCACAGGGGATGCCAGCCACGATACCTTTGCCACCTACCCAAAAGGGTCGGGCCACGCGCGAACGCCTGTTGCAGGCCGGGGAAGTCGTTTTCGGCGAGAAGGGTTACGAACCCGTTCGGGTCGCTGATATCATTGCTCAGGCAGGGATTAGCCACGGTCTTTTCTATCGCCACTTTGCCGACAAAGATGCAATCCTGAGCGCGATTTTAGTGCGTCTGAACGATCGGTTGCGGCACACCAGTGCGCGCGAGCCCGGCGACGGCATGGTGCCAACGCTTACTCAGATGGAAATGCGCAATATATTATTTTTCCGCGAATATGCAGAGCATCGCAATCTTCTGCGTGTTGCACGAGAGGCCGCAGCCTTAAGCACGAATGCCAGTTTTCGAACGCATTGGCTGGGCAACCGCCAGATTTATGTCGCGCGCACGTGCCGCTGGATCGAAGGGCTGTGTGCCGACGGCCATATCACTGCGATTGCCGACCCAGCCTCGATTGCCGAAGGGTTGAGCGCGTTGACCGAGCAGATGGCCTATGTGCAGCTCGGGCTGGCCGAACAAGACCCTGACACCACGACAATTGATCGGCTGGGGCGGGCCTGCGGCCTCATCTGGTATCGCACTCTTTTCGGATTAGCAGAGTGACGCCAAACATCGATCTTCTGGATTTAAGCTGCTTTACAGCGTCGCGCGAGCATGACCTTTTTCGAACTTTGCGCGACTTTGACACAATCCATTATTCTCCCGAAGCAAATGGCCCCGGCTTCTACTCGCTCACCCGCTACGATCACGTATTGTCAGGCGCACGCAATCATACGCATTTGATTTCGGGCGAAGGCACGCAAATTGCCGACCGCCGCGCGGAAGGGCACGGCCATGCCAGCGACCACAATAGCGATGGGATGTCGCACAGCCATCTCCGCTCGATTGTTTTAGCCGCACTTTCGCGGCACTCGGTGATGGCCCGCTACGATCGCATTCGCCATATCACGCAAGGCTTGGTCGACGCGATCGTGTCCGACGAGACGTTCGACTTTGTCGCGCAAATCGCGGTGTGGCTGCCAATGCTCGTCATAGCCGACGTGCTGGGTGTTCCGCCAGAAAACGCCGAGCGGCTTGTTGGCTGGGCAAACCTCATGTCCGATGTTCAGGCGAGCGATGCGCAGCAGGCCGACGCCCGTAACGCGCTCTACGCGTTTTTCAGCGAACTTGCCGAGGACAAACGCCGACATCCGGCTCAAGACGTCGCGACGGCGCTGGTCGCTGCTGACTTGGAGAGTTCGGCGCTTGATGCCTATTTCATGCTGCTCACCGTCGCCGGGAATGAAACAACGCGGTTTCTGCTGTCGGGCGGGCTTGCGCAATTGTGCCGCCAGCCCGAAGACTTTGCCCGCGTGCGCGCTGACCGCGCGCTGATTGCGCCGCTCATAGACGAAATGGCCCGCTTTGTTTCGCCCGTCACCCACATGCGTCGCACAACCAGTACAGAGGTTGACCTGTTCGGGACGCCCGTGCCCAAAGGCGCGAAGGTGGTGTTCTGGTTTGCCAGCGCCAACCGTGACGAACGGCAGTTTACAAATCCCGACCGGCTGACGATTGACCGCGTCTCGAACCTGCATCTTGGTTTTGGCGCGGGCGCGCATTTCTGTGTTGGCGCACATTTGGCCAGGTTGGAAGTCAGCCTGTTCCTCAACGCGTTCTTTGACCGATTTGCAGGCATCAAGCTAATGGCAGAGCCGGTGCGCCTGCGCTCCAACTGGTTTACCGGCTGGACGGAAATGATGGTGCGCTGCTGATGGCCATTCTCGTAACTGGAGCCGCCAGCGGCATTGGCGCAGCGCTGATGACACTGCTGGGCAATGATGCGATCGGGCTTGACCGTGCGGGAGTGCAAATCGATTGCGACCTGACTGACCCGACTGCCATTGCGCGTGTGGCAGAGTGTTTTAGCGGCTCGCTCGACGGCATCGCGCATGTGGCCGGTCTGCCAGGCACACATGACCCGGCTAGCATCCTTGCGGTCAACAGTCTCGCGCCAATCATTCTCACCAATGCTCTGTTGCCCAAGCTGCGCGACGGGACTGCGGTTGTAGCGATCTCGAGCATCACGGCGTTGCGATGTTCCTTGACCGTCGTGGCGCTCGACGAGATGATTGACGCAAAAGCATCCTGCGATCTTTCGGGCATGTCGGGGACTAACGCTTACGAATTGTCGAAGGCGCTGCTCAACCGGTGGGTGGTGCGCTCTGCGGTAAATCTGCGACCGCGCGCCTTTCGCGTCAACGGAATTAGTCCCGGCCCGGTTGAGACGCCAATTCTGGATGATTTTCGGACATCTATGGGCGAAGCAAGAGTTGATGCAGCGCGGTCCATGGTTGGCCGACACGGTCATCCAGCCGAGATTGCCGCTGTTCCCGTATTTTTGCTTGGGCGTGGATCAAGCTGGATCAACGGCACCGATGTCCGTGTTGATGGTGGCTTTACTGCCGTGCGTTCCGTGGAAGGAACGGCGTGATGCAAATCATTCTCGTCCGCCATGGTCACCCTTTAGTTCCGACGTCCGGCCCGACAACTAACCCGCCGCTATCTGAACGCGGGCATACGCATGCGCAGTGCACCGCAGAGGCGCTAGGGAGTGAAGCTATCGAGGCAATTTGGTCGAGCGGACTTCAGCGCGCCGATACGACGGCCGAACCGTTGGTGCGGTCGCTGGGGCTGAATGTTCGTACGTTACCAGGGCTGGGTGAGATTGACCGGGTCGAAGTGCTGCGTGGGCCGCAGGGTACATTATATGGCAGAAACACCACGGGCGGCGCCATTAACTTCATTACGCGCAAGCCCGACCTTCAAGGCGCCAATGGCTATGCGACGGTCGGCTACGGCAATTATGACACGCTGAAATTTGAAGGCGCAGTGGAAGCGACGCTGGTTCCTGACAAACTCGGCATTCGTATTGCCGGCACCCGTTCGAAGGGCGATGGCTACACCTTCAATCCCACGCTCAATCGCGATTTCGCAACG
>JAYVVW010000219.1:0-7282 GCA_043786595.1 Sphingomonadales bacterium
GCAATCCAATCGCTGCACCCATCGCCTTGCCTTCCAAAAGAAGGACATGGATTCAGACTTTTGACGCTTTGGGAATCCCTAAATTGAGTCAGCTTCAACACAACTTGGTATTATATGCTTCATCGACAACGGCCAGATCGAGATCGAGATCGATAACAATATCGCTGAACGATCCCTGCGTTCGATCGCCGTGGGCCGCAAAAACTGGCTCTTCGCCGGGTCAAAGATCGGCGGCGAACGCGCCGCTGCCATCTACACCGTCGTCGAGACCTGCAAAATGAACGGCGTCGAACCTCAAGCCTATATCGCTGACGTCATCGCCAAAATCGCAAACGACTGGCCCGCATCCCGCTGGGACGAACTCATGCCATGGAATTGGCAGCCCATCACAAACGCCACCGAAGCGCAAGCAGCATAAACTGCGGCCTGCAGGCACCGCTTACGATTGCCAGCTTGGCCTTGACGGTGAAGCCGGGATCAAGCCCGAGATCGTCGAGAACGCTGGTCCCAGCGGGGGTTGTGGTGTGGGTGATCGTCATTTTCGCGTTCCCTTACGTCTGGCGGCTTCAATCGCCGAAACATCCTTCAATCGTGCCTCAATAGTTTCCCGGTCACGCTTGGGCAGTTCGCTCTGCCGAGACGATTTCTTCTTGAAGCAATGCAGGACATAAAGCCTGTCGGCGAACCGCGCCGTCTATACCGCCCGATAGGTATCGGTATCATGATCCTCGAGCACTTCGACTACCGCGTCTTTGAACTGCGTCAGAGTCTTTGCGTCGGGATAACTCAGTCCGTTCTGGGCGAGGCCAAGCGCGTAACCAAATATGTCGATCAGCGCATCGGGCATGGCAAGCAAATCCTTCTTGCTGCTCCCCATCCATCAAGCCGCTCTTTCGACCGATTGCTAAACGGCGATACCAGAATTGTAATCAAGCGGTCAACCAAGATTCACCCAAACCGACTTGGAGTAAAGATACTCTTCGACATGCCGCCGCCCGCCCTTGGCACCGTAGCCGCTCATGCGGAAACCTTCGGTCTGGACCGTCGCCTCGGTCGCACCGTAGCAATTGACCCACATCATGCCTGCGCGGACGTCTCGGGCGACGCGGTGGGCGGTGCCGACGTTCTGGGTCCAGACCGCGCCGCCGAGGCCGTATTGGGTGTCATTGGCGAGGCGGATCGCTTCTTCCTCGGTGTCGAACGCGATGACCGAGGCGACGGGGCCGAAAATCTCTTCGCGCGCGGTGCGCATGTCGTTGGTCATGCCCGAAAGGACCGTCGGCGGCACAAAAAAGCCGTCGGCCAGATCGCCGCCGAGCCGCTCGCCGCCAGCCGCCACCTGCGCGCCCTCGCTGCGCGCGAGATCGAAGTAGCTGGTGACAGTGCTGAGCTGCCGCGCCGAAACGAGCGGGCCGAGCTGCGTCGCGGGGTCCAAGCTATCGCCGACCTTGATCGTCTTGCTGAACGCCGCGAGGCGCCCGACGAACTCGTCGTAGATGGGTCGCTGCACGAAGATTCGCGTGCCGGCGTAACAGATTTGCCCGCTGTTGTTGAAACAGCCCATCCCCGCACCGGGCACGGCCTTGTCCAGATCGGCATCGGCAAAGATGATATCGGGGGACTTTCCGCCAAGTTCGACCGCGACGCGCTTCATATTGCCTGCCGATGCCTCGATAATCTTGCGCCCGGTCATGGTTGATCCGGTGAAGGCGATCTTGTCGACATCGGGATGCGCGGCCAGTCGCGCGCCCGCGACCGACCCCATGCCGGTGATGACGTTGATCACGCCGTCGGGCAGGCCCGCTTCCTGCATGATCTCTGCAAAGCGCAGCACGCCCAACGAAGCATCCTCGGCGGGCTTGAGCACCAAAGTGCAACCGGTCGCGAGTGTGGGGGCGATGCTCCACAATTGCGAGATCAGCGGTCCGTTCCACGGGATGATCCCGCCGACGACGCCGAGCGGCGCGCGCAGCGTGTAGCTGAACATGTCGCCGGGGAAGCTGTTGTGCGGCGTCTCACCCGCCAGCGCGACGGCCTGCCCCGCATAGAAACGCAGCGCCTGAACGACCCAGCGCTTGTAGGTGCTGGTCCGCGCGATCGGCGCGCCCATGTCGAGTGTTTCGAGCACGCACAGCTCGTTGAAATGGCGTTCGAACGTGTCGGCGATCTTGAGCATCAGCGCCTGCCGGTCGAACGGCTTGAACTTGCTCCACGGGCCTTCGAACGCGGTGCGCGCGGCAGCGACTGCGCGATCAACATCCTCGGCCCCACCCTCTGCGAGTTGGGCTATGACCTTGCCGGTGGCGGGGTTGACACTGTCAAAGGTGCGCCCCGACAGGGCCTCAACCCACTGACCGCCGATCAGCATCCGCTTCGGCTTGCCGTCAAGGAAGGGGTGCGCAGTTCCGCTCATGCGAACACCATCTCCGCCTTGACCGGCTCGTTCGCCTTGGTGACCTCGGCACCCACCTGCACATGGCAGGAGGGACAGGCGAAGCGGCGGAAAACTATAGGCTCATCGACGAAATAGGCCGGATCGACATTCGACGGGATGGTCATCGCAGGCGACTCATCCATCAGCGCCGCTGTTTTATAGTCACCGCTATGGCCGCAATAACGATGCCCGCAGCAATCGCAGGCGAGGACGCGCTCGCCATCCTGATCGACCGAAGCGATATAGGCATGGACGCGTCGCGACGGCTCGCCAGTGGCCGGGGAATGGGGGGAGTCGTCGTTGACACCCGAAGCCCGCCAAGAGGCCCGCTCGCCGCGCAGCTTGCTGCGCAGGGCGTCGGTCGCACCCGCATCGACACTGCCGTCGGACGATAGAGCCACGCCGTAGATCGAAATCGCAGCGTCCATCGACGTATAACCCAGATCGATATCGCGCGCGACGCGCACAGGTTCACGCAACAGCGGATCGCCATAACCACCGCCGCCGCCAGTGCGAATTTCCATCACGTCACCGGCGTGGAGCGGCGCACCGTTGGACTTTGCACGCAATGGCTCGGTCCGCTCGGCCTTCAGATCATAGATGCTCGCCGGAACAATCCCGTTCCGCGCCTTTTCCAGCAGGTCGGACTTATAGCTGACCAGATAATGCCCCGCAGGTGCAGGCAGACCACCGAACAGGCCGCCGCAATTCTGAGCCGAAATGCACTGGCCGCCGGAATTGGTGACCACGGTCATCGATTCCGACCGGTAAGGCGTAATCGCCGAACGCATGCCATTGCCGCCGCGATATTCGCCTGGGCCACCGCCATCGGCGTCTTCCTTCCGATAGAGGAACAGCAGCGGAAACCATTGCTCGATCTGCTCGACATTGAGCACCATCGACAGCGGGCTGAAGGTCGGGCCGCTCGTATCGACGCCGTCGCCAAACGATCGGGCGCCTGACCCACAGCCAAAGGAATCGAGGATCGCCTGACCAAAATACTTGCCGCGATCATCAGTGCCGATCAGCACCGGCAGCATGAAATCGCCGCAAGGCGCGACCAGATCGCCGCGCAATGTATCGTCGCAGCCCATCATCCGCGACAGGATCGACTGGACGGCGTTCATCATCGGGATGGTCTGCAAGATGCCGCCGCTGACTGCCGTGGGGTAGTCGCAGCACATCAGCAGGCCGGGTGTGAGGTCGTAGTCGATCTGACGCTCGCACCCTCCATAGGCGAAGAGCTGCGCATAAAGCATCGAGACCGAAATGATTCCGGTAATCGAGCCCGAAAAGGAGGTGAAAGGGATGCCGTTTGTCCCCGGAGTCTGCGCATCGGTCCCGGCATTGTTGATTGTGAGCCGGTCGCCCTTTTTGGTGACGGTCAGCTGCGTGCGCTGCGTCGTACGCTGGCCGGGGAGCGCTTCGTCGAGATAGCGGATTTCGGTCCATGTCCCGTCCGGCACCTTGAGCAACGTCTGGCGGAAGCTTTCCTGCGCCTGATCGAGCATCCGGCGCATCGCCGCCTTGACCGTGTCCGCGCCATAACGCTTGCACAGGCCGGCGATCTGGTCACGCGCAAGCACAATGCCCGCAATCTGAGCACGCAGATCGAGCGCGACAAGATCAGGCATTCGTGACTGACGCAGATAGAGCGCCTCCATTTCGGGGCGTATTTCGTCCTTCTCGACCATCTTGAACGGAGTCAGCACAACCGGGTCGGAATAGACGTCCTCCGCATTTTGCGGCCAGCCGCCGGGTACGATTCCGCCTAAGTCATATTGGTGCCCTGCATTCGCGACCCAACCGAACAGTTGGCCTTCGACAAAGATGGGGGCGGCAAACATCACGTCCATCTGGTGGCACGCGGCGATCCACGGATCGTTGCAGCACCAGATATCGCCCTCAGCGATCCCTGGCTTGCCGCTGTGCGTTTCGAGGATGTAACGGATGCCGAGCGGCGCGCCGGCGTTCAGAAACTGTACGTAAGGCGCGTTGACCACGACCTCGGCGTCTTCGGTGAGGATCGACATGTTGAAGTCGAGCGACGCGAGCAGTGGCGATCCCGAGATGCGCGTGATCGTATCGCCGTGTGCGAGGTTGATCGTCCACAGCTTTTGTCGCAGCACCTCGAACGTGACAGGGTCGAGATCGTCGTGATATGTGTTGTGGAATTTCAGGTCCGGCGAGATCCGGTCGGCCCAATCGGGCTTAGGCCGGTAGCTGTGGGTTTTCCCGTTCCAGTCGATCTGAGCTTGTGCGGTTTCCATTTTGGGTCTCCTCAGACGCTGGGATTGAGATTGATGACGACGCTGCCGGTCGGGTCGACGCTCGCCACGCATTCGTGCGGCACGACGACGGTCGTGTCCGGAAATTCGATGATCGCAGGCCCCGCCGCCGTGAAACCAACGCCCAGCCGCGTACCATCATATACCGACGTCGGCTCGGGATTGCCACCGCGCCCGTACCAGATGACGTCGCGTGGTTTCTTCGCGGCATCGCCCGATGTGTTGCCACCCTGCTGAACGAGATCGCCGACGCGCAGGCCGGAGAGTTTGGCGGTCCCGTGAACCTGAAGGCTGGCGAGCCCGAACCCGACCCCGGCAAAGCCACTGCCTTTACCATAGAGCCGTTCATACTCTGCCTCGAATGTAGCCACCAGCCGCTCGACAGCAGCGGCATCATAGGCACCGCCTTCGGCGGGCACCGCAACTTGGTTGATCTGCAACTGATAACGCAACTCGCCAAAGCGGTGGAATTCGATGGCGTCGGCTGGAACGCCTTGCTTGGCAAGCTTCTCGGCAACGCGCGCTTCTAGCACCGGCCAGCGCTTGTTGATCTCGTGCGGGTCGAAGGGGCTGGAAAGGCTCATGGCCGTCTGCTCGGTGACGAGCGCTTCGGACGCCGTGATGCCGAACGCAGACCAGCCGGCGGCAAGATTGCTCATCGGGATGACGACGGAACGCGCACCCAGTTCGCGCGCGATAGCTGCCCCGTGCAGCCCCCCACCACCGCCAAAACCGTAGAGCGAGAATTCACGTGGGTCATGACCCTGTTGAGTCAGCGTCAGCCATATCGCATCGGCCATCTGGCTGTCGATGATTTGGAGCGCGGCGGCGGCTGTCTGCTTGCCATCGAGCCCCAAAGGCGCTCCGACGCGTGCGAGCGCAGCCTCGGCGGCTGCAGTATCAAGCATGATCTTGCCACCGAAAAAATAGCTGGGATCGAAAAAGCCGAGCACTACAGCGGCATCAGTGACCGTAGGCTCCATACCCCCGCGCCCGAAACAAACAGGTCCGGGCCGCGCGCCCGCACTGTGTGGTCCGACCTTCAATACGCTTCCTTCAATCCGGATGATGCTGCCACCGCCAGCGCCTACCGAGCGGACGTCGAGTGTGGGCACGAAATACTCATACTGGCCGTAACTCGCAGTCGGCCGACGCACCGGTGTACCATCATAAATCGTCCCGATATCGAGCGTCGTCCCCCCAACATCGGCGGTGATGACGTTCCTACCGCCCCCGACCTCAGCAGCCTTGGCAAGACTAGCAGCACCGATTAAACCGGCGACCGGGCCAGAGCCGACAGTGATCACTGGCACATCGCGCGCATGGCCGGCATCGATCAGACCGCCTGAGCACGACATGATCTGCAGCGACCCCGTGTAGCCATGCTTTTTGAGATCGACCTCGAGTGCATCAAGGTAGAAGCGCATCGGCGGCCCGATCAGCGCGTTGACGATTGTCGCGATCGTCCGTTCATATTCGCCGACGCGCGGGCTGACCTCCGACGAGATCGAGACAAACATTTCGGGAGCGATTTCGTTGACCAGTTCGCGCAGCCGCTTTTCGTGTGAATCATTCACGGAGGACCAAAGTAGCGAAATCGCAATTGCCTCGGCGCCTTGGTCTAAGAGTCGCCGGATGGAGGCACGCGCCGTGTCCTCGTTCAGAGCGGCGAACACCTGCCCATCGAAGGTAATGCGTTCGTCGATCCCTTCGCACAGCGATTTGGGTACCAATGGAGTGGGCTTGGTCTGCTTGGCAACATGCGCGATCTCGATCGCCGGCTGAAATTTCAGTCGGTTGCCCGCCTTCATGATGAAGATCGTGTCGGTATGACCTCGGCTCGCCAACAAGCCAACACGCGCAGTCTTGTGCTCAACCAGCGCGTTCGTGCCAACGGTGCAGCCATGATAGACCTGAGCATTTGCCAGCATGTCTTCGACTGCGACGCCGTGCATTTCGGCTGCGGCCCGCATCGAGGCAATGAACCCCGTTTGAAAATCGGGCGGGGTTGACGACGACTTGCCAATCTTCACCACAGGCGGGCTACCGTCGTCAGCGACTTTCAGCGCTACGCAGTCAGTGAATGTACCACCAATATCGACACCTACAATATATCGCACGCTGCATCCTCCGGATCCGCCTTGACTCGGCATATGGTCCTACAATTAAACACCAGTCTCGTGTGCGCTATCGGTTGCGCTGTCAAGTAGGCAAACCTTAACTCAGGTGCAGTTTGGTTTGCCATCCCAGATCGCGAAGTGAGCCCAAGATTTGAAGAAACAGAAAAGTTATGCAAGCCAATTGGTTCGGCCACAACTCCTCAAATCCGGTCCGCCCTCAGCGTGCACACAACGGACAGTCTGATGCCACAGCAGATCGGTCCCGACGAACTCCCAACGGAGCGCGCCGCCGGAGCGGGCTGACTCTAGCCTAGATATGCTCGGAGGAAAGTTCGCTGCTTGTGACGTGCACCCCTGAAATGTATCCAGAAATGAGTAGAGTCCGTTTTCAAGGAGACGGACGAATGAAGCGCAGCCGGTTCAGCGATGAGCAGATCATC
>JAYVVW010000220.1:0-8517 GCA_043786595.1 Sphingomonadales bacterium
ATGTGGCCGAAGTTCATCCTGAGCGAAGTCGATGGGCTCGGGAAGGCGGATCGTTGTCCCCCTACCCCCCAAATAATTGTCGCCCTGCAAGATCGAGCATGATTTCTTCTGACCCGCCACCGATCGCGTTGACGCGCACTTCGCGGTAGATCCGCTCAACCTTTGACCCGGTGATGTACGATGCGCCGCCGAGTACCTGCGCCGCCTCGCGCGCGACGCTTTCCAGCATCCGCGTCGCCTGCACCTTGAGCATCGCGAAATCGGCGGGCTGGTCGCGCCCATTCTGCACCTGCCACGCACAGAGATCGACCCAGGCCTGCGTTGTGCCAATCTGCCGCGCCATATCAGCCAGCTTGATCCGGATTGATTGATGCTTGATCAGCGGCTTGCCAAAGGTTTCGCGCTGTACCGCCCAGTCGGCGGCTTCTTTCAAACAGACGCGCGCGAAAGCACAGCATCCCATCGCCATGCCCAGCCGCTCGCTATTAAAATTGCGCATGATCCCGATGAAGCCTGCGTTTTCGGCACCAATCAGATTTTCAAGCGGCACTTCGACATCATCGAAATGGATCGCAGCGGTATCCGAACAGCGCCACCCCATCTTGTCGAGCCGCGTGCGCGAAACGCCTTTTGATGCCATGTCGATCAGCAGTAGCGAAACGCCGCGCGCGCCCTCTCCGCCGGTTCGCACCGCTGCGGTCAGATAGTCGGCACGCATTCCCGATGTGATGAAAATTTTCGATCCGTTGACGATATAGTGATCGCCCGCGCGCCGTGCGGTTGTTTTAAGATTGGCAACGTCGGAACCGCCCGATGGTTCGGTAATCCCCAGCGCGATGATCTTGTCACCCGCCAGTACCGGTGGTGCAACCGCGCGCTTCATCGCGTCACTGCCAAGTGCGAGGATCGGCGGCAAACCAATGCCGTGCGTCATCAGCGACGCACCGAGCCCGCCTGCACCCACCGACGCTAACTCTTCGGTTTGTGTCAGCGCGTGGAAAATATCAAAGCCAGCGCTATACCCGCCGTATTCTTCGGGATAGCGCAGCCCGAGGATGCCCGCCGCTGCCTTTTTATGAAGTTCGCGCGGCAATTCGCCTTCGACTTCCCACCGGTCAATATGCGGCGCGACTTCGCGTGCGACGAAGCGGCGCACCGACTGCGCGAGGGCCTCATGCGTCTCGTCGTAATAGGGTGACCGCGCACGCCATGCTTCAAACGCGTTCACCGGTTTGTAATCCACTGCGTCACGACAAAACCGCCCGTTGCGGCAAGCCCGGTGAGGACAGTGCCCCAGATCATATCGAACACCGTGACTTTGAGGCTCCACACTTTGAGCGTGGCGTAATTGGTCAGATCATAGGTCATGTAACAAAAGAAACCGAGCATCGCGCCCTGGATCAGCGCGGTCTGCCAGCGCCCGCTTTGGAGTGCCGGCATCACCGCAAAAATCATGATGCCAAGGATGTAGAGCAGGTAAAACGCCACCGCCGGTCCCCAGCGCAACCCCTTCATCAGCAGTTCGCCAATCTCGGGCTGATACAACCGCGTGTACATCGTCCGCAGCCAGACGCTATCGATCAGTGCGAACGATAGGCCCGTCGCGATGTAGCCGATAAGCAATTTGATCAGCATGTCTGCCGCTCCCTTGTTTGAAAAATGACAAACTGAATTTCGTCCGTTTGTCCTGAGTAGAGACTGAGCTTGTCGAAGTCTCGTATCGAAGGGCGCTTGGGGCCGTGATTCGAGACGGGTCTTCGACAGGCTCAGCCCCTCCTCACCACAAACGGAGCGGTAAACTCAGACCTGTCATACCCTAACTTACAGAAAGCGCAGCATCGCGCATTCCGCGCCAGATGTGAAGCGCTTGCGCGGTTTCGTAAACGTCGTGGACACGCAGTAGCTGTACGCCCTGTTCAGCACCCTTGAGCGCGAGTGCGATGCTGCCGCCAAGGCGAGCCTCAACCGGCGCTTCGTTCGAAAGTGCACCGATCAAGCGCTTGCGGCTTGCGCCGAGCAGGACGGGGCAACCCAGCGTGTGAAACAGCGCGAGGCCATTGAGCAGTGCCAAATTGGCACTTACCGATTTTCCAAAACCGATGCCGGGATCGACGATGATCTTGTCGCGCGCGATGCCTGCGGCCACGACCGCCGCGATCCGCGCCTCAAGCCAGTCGAACACATCGGTCAGCACGTCGCTGTAACTGGCATTGCCATGCGGATCGCTGGCAGTCCCCGGAAAATGCATCAGAACAACGGGGCACCCCGCCGCCGCCACAATCGCCACCGCGCGGTCATCAAATAGCAAGGCCGACACGTCGTTGACGAGTGTCGCTCCGCGCGACAGCGCCGCCTCCATCACCGCAGCTTTGCGCGTGTCGATCGAGATTGCGGTGCCGCTCTGCGCCAATCGCTCGATCACCGGCGCAACGCGCGCAATTTCATCCTGCTCCCAAACCGAAGGAGCACCCGGTCGCGTCGATTCGCCGCCAATGTCGATAATCGCTGCACCTTGCGCGCACAGATCGACGGCGGCTGCGGCGGCACCTGCGGCATCGCTCAGATAGTCGCTGCCGCCTGAAAAACTGTCGGGCGTCATGTTGAGGATACCCATCACCTGCGGCTGATCGAGCCGGATGATCCGCTCGCCGAGCGTCAGCGCCACGCGCGGCGACTTTGCATATCTGATCGCGACCTCCGCCTGCGCCTGTTGTCCGGGCGAAAGTGCGGCGAGATAGGCGTCCGTTTCGCTGATCGGCACCAGACGATTGCCAACGCGCTTGCCGCCGTCGACCGCGATCACATCCCACGCGCTGAAAAACTGCATCCCGCCTGCAAGCCGCGCAAACTGGCCATCAAGCCCGAACGGCGCATCAATGAAAGCCGTTGGCCGGAAATACAGCTTGGCAGAAAGCGAGGGCGTCAAGGCTGCGTCGCGAGCAAATAAGTCTGGCGCAGCACATCAATCGGCTTGAGGCCGTCAGCGGCTTCATAATGCCAAAATGTCCAGCCATTACAGCTTGGTGCACGCTGCAACACCGCGCCAATCTTGTGGATCGAACCGCTTTCACCGTCGATCAGCAGCGAACCGTCGGCGCGGACATGCGCCCGCCAGCGCCGCTTGCTGTCACAAATGACGGTTCCGGGCGCGACATAGCCCGTTTCAACGAGCGTCCCGAACGCAACGCGCGGCGCGGCGGTGGGCGATTGCATCGTCTTGACCGACGATTCGTCAAGCGGGAGTGCGGCCGCGATCCGTTCAAGCGCGACATCGACATAGTCGGGCTCGCGTTCAATGCCGATGAAGTGGCGCTGCAACCGCTTGGCCACCGCACCTGTCGTTCCCGTGCCGAAAAAGGGATCAAGCACGATATCGCCGGGTTTGGTACAGGCGAGCAGAATTCGGTAAAGCAGCGCTTCGGGCTTTTGCGTTGGATGCGCCTTGGTGCCACCGCGCTTGATCCGTTCGGCCCCGCCGCAAATTGGGAAGCTCCAGTCCGAACGCATCTGCAGTTCGTCGTTAAGCGTCTTCATCGCACGGTAATTGAACGTGTAGCGCGCATCCTCACCCTTTGACGCCCAGATCAATGTTTCATGCGCGTTGGTAAAGCGCGTGCCCTTGAAATTGGGCATCGGGTTTGCCTTGCGCCAGATGATGTCGTTGAGGATCCAGAAACCGGTATCCTGAAGCACCGATCCAACGCGGAAAATATTGTGATAGCTGCCAATCACCCACAACGTGCCATTGGGCTTGAGAATGCGGCGCGCCTCTTTCATCCATGCGCGGCTGAACGCGTCATAGACGGCGTTGCTGTCAAATTTGTCCCAGTCATTATCAACCGCATCAACGCGCCCGCCTTCGGGGCGGTACAGATCGCCGCCAAGCTGAAGATTATACGGCGGGTCGGCGAACACCATGTCGACACACGCATCGGGGAGCGCGGCCATCGCGGCGACGCAATCATCCATGATGATCTGGTTAAGCGGCAGCTCCGCTGGCTTGCTCACTTCAGCCAGTCTGGCGCGTTCCATCAGCTTCATCTTGCCCCCCAATTCACTCTTGCGGACATGCGTGAGTCATGCGGACTCGCGGGTCAAGTGTTCTGGTTAATTGAAAAGGTTAACAAAGCCGTTAACCTTTTTAGAACGAAGCCAGACTGACACGACATGTTGATCTCAACTGTCCCCGGCTTCACAATTTGTTGTGGTGTGTCACCGACGACTCACTTGACAAAATAATGTTGGGCAACGGGTGCAAATGACCGGCGGTGGATCGGCGATGGCCCCAACCGCGCCAAAGCCGCCAGATGCACCGCCGAGCCGTAACCCTTGTTCGACGCCCAGCCAAAGCCGGGATGATCGACATCCGCCGCGATCATGATTCGGTCGCGATACTCCTTGGCGATGATGCTTGCAGCGGAGATGCAGGGATGGATTGCGTCACCGCCGATGACTGCGGTCGCCGACCATTCCCATCTGGGCAGTCGATTCCCATCGACGAGAATATGTCTGGGCGCACACGGCAAGGCCGCCACCGCGCGCGTCATCGCAAGCAAGGTCGCCTGCAAGATATTGATCTCGTCGATCTCGACGTGCGTCGCAACGCCGATGCCGACATGGCACGAACCAAGAATCTGCGCCTCAAGCACCGCACGGCGTTTGGCGCTAAGTTTTTTGCTATCGTCAAGCCCCGCAATCCCCTGCGCGCAGAGGATAACAGCCGCCGCAACCACCGGCCCCGCAAGCGGCCCGCGCCCGGCTTCATCAACGCCTGCGATTGGCTGACCTTTTCCAAGCTCATTCATTTCGTTTGAATGATCATTCTACATCAACGGACTTCGGGAAGGAGTTTAACCTTTGTACTTGCCAAATTCGTGAAAGCACCGCCGTCACCATCTGCCGTAAACCGTACCTCAACCTCAGCGGTTCGGCCGCAAGTTGTAACTGGCCAGATTTCCCGCCACGAACCCTTGTACCGATTGCCGAAGATTTCAGGGGCTAGATCAGCTTCCTCTTCTGCAATCCGAGTGACGCCCAATGTAGCATCTGTACCTATACAAGAAATTTTAGCGCGCCGCATTGCATCTTTTGCCCCCAAGATTGCCAAAGGAAAGGTGTCCCCTATTAACGTCTCATTGGCGTTTGATCTGCCGCGATTTGTGCGAAAGACAAAGAGAGCGTCGTCTGATTGCCGAACCACGGTATAGCGGACGACGTCGGCGTCACAATTTGGATGTAGAACGACGACCGTCCAAGCATTTTTGGTCTGCCCGCTCATAATGGCATTAAAAACAAACGGCACGGCGGTCGCAGGCACCACTGTTTCAACGATGGCCGAAGTCGGGATGCAGCCGCCTTTGCTCTTTTGCGCCGCCAAAGCGCTCTTCATAACTTCGCTGATCAGAACAGCGGTTACCGGCGGCGGCGCGGCAGCATTCCATTCCTTCAACCGTTCAAGCACCAGTGGGTGCTGCGCTCCAGCGGATGTTGGTAGAAGAATCACCAGCATTATCGCTAAATATATACCCCGCATTAAACTTCCTGTTCGTTAGATGGTGTTCAATCACGATGGATTAACTTGGGTTGTGGGCATTGTCAGCCTGTAAAAGTCGGTTGCAGCATAATAACGACGCTTTCATCAACGCCTGCGATCAACATGGCTCAGGCAACCACTGCGTTTCGAGCAAATCCATTTCGCGACGCTGAACCAATTCCATAATGCAATCAGCGAATGGATCAAAAATATCGGGCCGAATGCGCTTGGCAAAAGCCTTGTCACGCGTTTCGCGATCGGGCCAGCGTGCAAATCCGTGAAAAATGCCGTCGTCACTTTTGAAAAGCGCCGAACCCAACGATCCTTCACCGCGCAGCGCTTGGGTTCCCGCCGACCACAGACGCGCGAATTCGTCCTCGCAGCCTGTCTTGACGACCCATTCAAAATAGATCGCGAACATCGCTCACTCCCCGATCCGTCACGGTGGATAGCGGCGGTTTTCGCCTGCGCTGTAGAGGCAAATCCGGTTGCCGTGCGGATCCCGCAACCGTGCTTCGCGCCAGAGCCAGTTTTCGTCGGTCGGCATTTGATCGAAGGTCAGCCCGGCTGCGATCAGCTGCTCAACCCAGACATCGAGCCGCGCGCTTTCGAAATAGATGGCGGTGTCGCCCGAAATGCTCGCGTCGGCGTGGAGCGAAAGCGTGGTGCCGCCCGCGCTTTCAAATCGGGCATAGAAGTTTGCGGGGCTATCAACGATCTGGCGCAGGCCAAGCGCCTGATAAAAGGCGACCGACGCGGCGTAGTCGCTGCTCCCGAGCGTTATTTGATTGAGCAGCGGCGCGGCTCCAATCGCGTCCGCGCGGACTGAACCATGTCCCATCGGGCCGTGCCCCGCGCCCAAGCCCGGCGCAGCGCGCAACGCCAGCCGGACGAACTGCCGGGCTTGTGTGATCGCCGCTTTGAGCGCGATCCCCTGGCCCAATAGGCACGCAATCGCGCTGGCGAGCGTACACCCCGTGCCGTGCGTGCTGCTGGTGGCAATCCGCGCGTCAGACCAGCACGCGATTTCGCCGTTTGTATCAACGAGCCGGTCGGTGATCATCGCGCCGTCACCGTGGCCGCCCTTGATCAGCGTCGGGCCGAACAGCGCGCGCTCACCGCCCAGCGCTTCAAGTTCGGGCAGGTTAGGCGTCGTCAGTGTCGCGATCGCCATCAGCCGTTCAAATGCGGCGATCGTGTCCGCATCGGCCAGCGTCGCCCCGCTGGTCGCGACCATCACGGGGTCAAAGATGATTGGAATTTGAATATCCGCTTGTGTCGAGCGCAGTCGAGACACGCCGACTCCGCTATCCCTCGACTTCGCTCGGGAAGAACGGAAATTTTCCAGATAGTCAGCCACCGCATGTGCCGTCGCTGCCGATCCGATCATGCCAATCTTGACCGCATCGACGCCGATGTCTCCCACCACCGCATCAATTTGCGCGATCACCATTTCGGTCGGGATGCGGTGAACCGCGCTGACGCCGCATGTATTCTGCGCGGTAATCGCAGTCACCGCCGTCATCGCATGGCCGCCGAGCATCGTCACCGTCTTGATATCGGCCTGAATGCCAGCGCCGCCGCCCGAATCCGAACCTGCAATGATGAGGATACGCGCGGTCATTGCCACTATTCTCCGCGACTCTGCGTCTCCGCGCGAACAGTTTTAAGGAGGTTCGCGCGGAGACGCAGAGTCGCGGAGAAGATGATCACTTCACATATTTCCGTATGGCCGAGCCGGGAAATTGCGTCAATTTTGATTGCGCGCGCGTTGGCCGGTCGCTGAGCATCCCGCCACAATTATGGCAAAGCTCATCAAGCACATCGGTGCAGGTTGCGCAAAATGTACATTCGAATGAACAGATGAATGCGCCGCCAGCGTCTGCGGGCAAGTCTTCGCCGCACCGTTCGCAATCGGGCCGCATCTCAAGCATCAGGCGGCCGCCGCCTTCACAGCATCGCAGATCGCATCGACAACGCGCGTCACTTGGTTCGCATCATCGCCTTCGGCCATCACGCGGATCAGTGGCTCGGTGCCCGATTTGCGGATGACAAGGCGGCCATTGCCGTTGAGTTCTGCCTCGACGCCCGCGATCACCGATTTCACGCTGGCCGCCTCCAAGGGCGCGCCGCCAGAATATCGGACATTTTTGAGCAATTGCGGCACGGGGTCAAACAGATGGAGCACTTCACTTGCGGGCTTGTCTTGCCGGATCAGTTCGGCGAGCACCTGAAGCGCCGCGACAAGTCCGTCGCCCGTTGTGGCATAATCGGTGAGGATCACGTGCCCAGATTGCTCACCGCCAACATTGAAATCGCCGCTCCGCATCCGTTCAAGGACATAACGGTCACCAACGGCGGATCGTTCGAGCGTCAGTCCGTCGGCCTGCAAGCAGCGCTCAAGCCCGAGGTTGGACATCACCGTTGCGACAACCCCGCCGCCGCGCAGCCGCCCGGCCTTGTGCCAGCTTTTGCCGATCAGCGCCATGATCTGATCGCCGTCGATCACCTTGCCCTTTTCATCGACGATGATCAGCCGGTCGGCATCGCCGTCAAGCGCAATCCCGATGTCGGCGCCGCTTGCGACCACGGTTTCCTGCAACAGCGCGGGCGAGGTTGATCCGCACTCATCATTGATGTTGGTACCGTTCGGATCGACGCCAATCGCGATGATCGTTGCGCCGAGTTCCCATAGCGCAGACGGCGCAACCTGATACGCAGCGCCATTGGCGCAGTCGATTACGATCTTTAGCCCGTCGAGGCGCAATTCTTCGGGAAAGCAAGATTTGGCAAAATGGATATAGCGACCACGCGCATCTTCGACGCGGCGCGCACGCCCGATCTTTTCCGATGTGGCGAGCGTCGATGGCTGTTCGAGCAACATCTCGATTGCCTGTTCGTCGGCATCGGACAGTTTGAACCCGTCGGGGCCGAACAATTTGATGCCATTGTCGAAATAAGGATTGTGGCTCGCCGAGATCATC